>CAMLKX010000023.1 GCA_946480515.1 uncultured Sphingomonadaceae bacterium
GTCGGGCGCGTGCGCACCTGCAAGCTCGGCCCGCGCCGGCTCGAGGAAGAGGCGACGCTCAAGCTCCGGCTGACGATTGGCAGCGATGGTCGGGTCACCTCCGTCACGCCCATCGGCGCTGCCGACGCGCTGTTCTTAAACAGCGCCCGCGAGCAGATCCTGAGGCACTGGCGTTACCATCCCGCGACCGAAAATGGGCGCCCGGTCCAATCGACGCTAACGGTGACGATCCGCTTTGAGCTGGACGGCGACTAAGCGCGACGCTGGTATCCGTTGCAACCTCATCCTATCTTGCTCGGAATGCCGGTGTTTCCCCGCCCTTCCAGTCCTCGCGCGGCGCTTGCTGATCTGCGAGCATTCGTGCGGCATCGGCGGCGGGAACAGTGGGTCGGGCTGGCGTTAGCGGTGCTCGCTACGCTGGTGATCGTGGTCATCTTCTTCCTGGACTCGAAGGTGAATACCGCCCCCCCGAAGCGTGTGATCTATGTCGAGAGCTGGAGCAACAATCGCACCGATGCCGAGATCATCGCCGATCAGAAGAAAGATCAGGCTCAGAAGGAGGAACGCGCGCGCGAACGACAGCGCCAGTTCCAGAAACTCGAAAAACAGCTTGGTCTGTGACCGACGACGACCGCTGGATGATGGAAGCCGTGACGCTCGGACAGAGCGCTCGCGGAACGACCGCGCCCAACCCGAACGTCGGCTGCGTGGTCGTGTCGCATCAGGCGGAGATCGTTGGACGCGGCGCGACCCAGCCCGGCGGCCGGCCGCACGCTGAAGCCGTTGCGCTAAATGAAGCGGGAGCGAACGCTCGCGGCGCGACCCTGTATGTTACGCTTGAGCCCTGCGCCCACGCGAGCGCGCGCGGGCCAACCTGCGCTGACAGCATCATCGCGGCTGGGGTTACACGCGTCGTGGCGGGAGTTACCGACCCGGACCCACGCACTAGCGGCCGCGGCCTCGATCGGCTCGAGGCGGCAGGAGTTGAAATCCGAAGCGGCGTTTTGGCCCAGCCCTGCCAGGCCTCGTTGGAGGGCTACCTGACGCGCCTGCGTGAAGGCAGGCCATTTATCACCCTCAAGCTGGCGCTCTCGATCGACGGCAAGATCGCGCTCGCTTCCGGGGAAAGCAAATGGATCACCGGGGAAGATGCCCGCGCCCATGTCCATCATCAGCGCGCACGGTCGGACATGATCCTCGTTGGCCGCGGAACATTTCTGGCGGACGCGCCTCGGCTCGACGTACGGCTGCCGGGGCTGGAAGAGCGTTCCCCGCGCCGTGCCCTCTTGTCGCGCTCGGAGCCGGTCGAAGGATGGCAGATGCTACGCTCCCCGGAGGACGTCCATTCTCTCCATGACGTCAATGACCTGCTGGTCGAGGGCGGATCCGCCACGGCCAGCGCGTTCCTTGCCGCTGATCTCGTCGATCGGATCATGATCTACCGGGCTCCCATTCTCGTCGGGGAAGGCAAATCGGCGGTCGGCTATGTCGGTCTGGACTCGATCGCCGACGCTCATGGCCGGTGGCGGTATGTCGACGGTCAGCCGCTCGGGCTTGACCGGCTCGAGGTCTATGAAAGGGTGCGGTGACTCGTTGGCAGCCATCCGACGAGGCTTGATTTCGCCGCCACACATCCGGAGGAAGCCGTCACCCAGCATGGAAAGGCCGCGACGATGTTCACCGGATTGATCACCGATATCGGCACCGTCCGTGACGTGGAGCAGCGCGGCGATCTGCGGCTGGTGATTGGTTGCGGCTATGATCCGGACTCAATTCCACTCGGTGCTTCGATTGCCTGCTCGGGCGCGTGCCTGACCGTCATTGATCGCGGGGGCGGGACGGACGGAAGCTGGTTCGCTGTCGATGTGTCAGCCGAAACTGTCGCGAGAACGGCTGCCGGTTTGTGGCAAGCCGGGTCGCGTCTTAACCTTGAGCGCGCTCTTCGGGTGGGGGATGAACTTGGCGGCCATATCGTCGCCGGTCATGTCGATGCCGTGGCAACGCTGGTCGGCTCGGTGCAGGAAGGCGATTCGCTGCGTCTGACGTTCGATGCGCCACGAGAGGTCGCTTCAGCCCTTGCCCCAAAGGGTTCAGTGGCGCTCGATGGGGTGTCCCTCACCGTCAACGAGGTTGCGGATCATGACGCAGCGGTTCGCTTCGGGGTCAACCTCATTCCACACACGGCGTCGCATACGACTCTTGGTGATGCACGGCCCGGCCGTGAGCTGAACCTCGAGATTGATCTGCTTGCGCGCTATCTTGATCGAATGCTTTCAGTGCGCGAAATGTGATGTTTTCCTTTTGCTGATCACATCACCATGTGATAGCGGGAAAAGAATGTCTACAGCTCTCCTTGAACGTCTCTCGGATCTCGTCGAGTCCGGCGAGGCGACCCGCGCCGGACTCGCTCGCGCCGCTGGTCTCCATCCCAATTCCCTGCGCAAGCTCGGCTCGTCCGACTGGAACCCGACAGCTGATACGCTCGCTCGGCTTGAAAAGGTGCTTCAGCGTGGCACGTCCGATGTGCTGGTCGGCGCCGAGCAGATCATCGACGAAGCCAGAAATGGACGGATGTTCATCTTGGTGGATGATGACGACCGCGAGAATGAGGGTGATCTCATCATTCCTGCGCAGATGGCAACTCCTGACGCGATCAACTTCATGGCACGGCATGGGCGCGGACTGATCTGTCTCGCCCTGACCAAGGAACGGGTCGAGCAACTTGGCCTGCCTCTCATGAGCCGTAACAATGGGACTCGGCACGAGACCGCATTCACTGTCTCGATCGAGGCGAGAGATGGCGTGACCACCGGGATTTCCGCCGCAGACCGGGCCCGAACGGTTGCCGTCGCGATCGATTCGTCCAATGGACCTGACCGGCTGGTCACTCCCGGACATGTGTTCCCGCTGGTCGCCCGATCCGGAGGAGTGCTGGTGCGCGCCGGGCATACTGAAGCGGCCGTGGACGTTGCGCGGCTGGCCGGACTCAACCCCTCAGGCGTGATTTGCGAAATCATGTGTGAAGATGGTTCGATGGCTCGTTTGCCGGACCTCCTCGTCTTTGCCCGCGAACATGGCATGAAGATCGGCACCATCCGTGATCTGATCGCCTATCGCCTGAAGAAGGACCATATGGTCCGCCGAATCGCGGAAACCCGGTTCACGAGCAGCAGCGGCGGCGAATGGACCGCGCAGGTGTTCCACGATTCGGCTACCGATACCGAACAGCTGGCGCTCACCCGCGGTCCGCTCGACACCAGCAAGCCGGTGCTGGTGCGGATGCATAGTTTTGATCTCTTCGCCGACATCATCGGTGAACCCGGCGATCGCTGCGGACTGCTGCAAGGGGCAATGAGCCTCATCGAGCAAGCTGGGAGCGGCGTGATCATCGCCCTTAACGCCACGCGCTACAACTATCTGTCGGCGGCCGTCGAGCGGCGCGCCGGGGTGAGCACTGATGGCGGCGATGCGCTGCGCAACTACGGCATTGGCGCGCAGATCCTCGCGGCTCTCGGAGTTCATGACATGATCTTGCTCACCAACACCAGCCATTCGCCGGTCGCGTTGAGCGGCTATGGGCTGGCGATTGTCGAGGAACGCCCGATCGAGCTCGCCTGCTGATGGCGCGCGTCCTGATCGTCGAAGCGCGCTTTTACGCGCATCTGAACGACATGCTCCTGAGCGGCGCGCGCGCCGAACTCGATCGGCGCGGCCACACACACGATACGGTGACGGTACCCGGCGCCCTGGAACTGCCCGGCGCAATTGCCCTTGCTTCGGAGGGTGGCCGCTATGACGCCTATATTGCGATTGGCGTCGTCATCCGGGGCGAAACCTACCATTTCGAGATTGTCGCTGAAGAGAGCGCCCGCGGGCTCATGGCGCTGACTCTCGACGGAATTGCGATCGGCAACGGCATCCTCACTGTGGAAAATGAAGCCCAGGCGATCGTCCGTGCCGATCCGAAGCAGGGAGACAAGGGAGGGCACGCTGCGGTTTCCGCTCTCTCGTTATGGGACTTGCGGCAGCAGTTCCACGCCTGACAAACCACCCCTCATCGCCCTTGCGCGGGAGGCCGGCGGGGGCCACTTACCGGTGATGGATCCGTTGAGCCCGCTGGCCACCTTACGCCACCGCCTGGCGATCAAGGTGGGAGAAAACGCCGTCTTCGATGGCTGGACCGAAGCGGCGGTCGACCAGTCCGCAGATTCCGAGGGCGTGTCGAGGGTCGAGGCTCGGCTAGCGATGCCGGACAGCGCAGCAGGTCTGATCGACGTCTACACTCAAGGCGTGGACCGGGAGCTGGCGAGCCGGTTCCCACCGCACCGGATCCGCACGCTCCTTTGGGCCCGGCTGCAAATCATGGCGCCGGCGCGCGAGGCTGTCCGTCAGGGGCTGGCAATCCTTGCGATGCCGCAAAACGCCCTTCACCTCGCCCGGATCGGCTGGCGCAGCGTAGATTGCATGTGGCGCCTGGCAGGCGATTCCTCGACCGACCTGAGCCATTACACGCGCCGCACCACCCTCGCCGCGGTCTATTCATCGACGCTGCTCGTCTGGTTGGACGATCGTAGCGACGGCTTTGCCGACACGGCGGCATTTCTCGATCGCAGGCTGGCGGATGTCATGCGGTTCGAGCGCTTCAAGGCGCAATGGCGCGGCTCGTCCGACCGCCGGCCAAGCTTTGCGCGCTTCGTCGGGCGGCTGCGCTACCCTCCGCGCTAACTGCTTTCTTTTCGCATTAGTTATTGATAATCAGTCGCAATGACGGCGTTGCCCCTCTCGACAGACTTTGCAACCGGGTTGGACGCGCTCAGCCAGGGCATGCGGGCGCGCATCGCCTCGGTGGATTGGGCTTCGCTTCCTGAAGCGGAGGCACGGCGTCTCCGCCAGTTCGGCTTCGATGAGGGAGTAGCCGTTGAGCCGCTTCATCGCGGCCCAATCGGTCGCGATCCAGTTGCGGTTCGCGTCGGGCGCATGACCGTGGCGATTCGACGCGATCACGCGCGTGCGATCCAAGTCGTCCCAGTCTCCACCACGGCCTAGATGTCTGCCCTGCCGCTGATTGCGGTGGTCGGCAACCCAAATGCCGGCAAGAGCGCCCTGTTCAACGCGCTCACCGGAGCGCGGCAGAAGGTCGGCAATTATCCGGGGGTCACGGTCGAGCGGAAGTCAGGGCGCTTGGTGCTTGCGAATGGCCGGCCGATTGAGCTCGTCGATCTGCCCGGAAGCTATGGCCTGGATCCGGCGAGCCCCGACGAGGCGGTGACGCGCGACGCGGTGCTTGGGCTGCAGGAAGGGGAGCGTATACCGGACGCGCTTCTGATCGTGGTCGACGCATCCAATCTCGACAATCATCTGGGGTTCGCCATCCAGCTGATCGCGCTTGGCCGTCCGACCGTTGTCGCGCTCAACATGATCGACATGGCGAAGCGAGACGGGCTGGAGCTGGATGCTGAACGGCTGTCGAAGGACCTTGGGGTGCCAGTGATCGAGACCGTCGCGGTTCGCAGGCAGGGAATCGATCAGATCCGGCTGATGCTCGATCAACTGATCCATGCTCCGCCTGGACCAAAGCAGGTCCAACTGGACACCGACGCAAGCGACACTCAAACCCTCCATCGTCGGGCGAGGACTATCGCCTCCGCCGCGGTCCTTCGCGAGACACCGATGCGCCGCTGGACTCAGCGGCTCGATTCCTTTTTGCTCCATCCGATCATCGGCCCGGCGATCTTGGCGACGATCATGTTCGTGATGTTCCAGGCGGTCTTTGCCTGGAGCGAGGCGCCGGTCGGCTGGCTTGAGTTCCTCCTCGGAACCGCATCCTCGGTGATTGCCGGATCCTTGCCTGAAGGCCTGCTTCGCTCGCTACTGGTTGACGGAGTGCTGGGCGGGGTCGGCGCGGTAATCGTATTCCTGCCGCAGATCCTGATCCTCTTCGCGTTCATCCTGATGTTGGAAGCGACAGGTTACATGGTCCGGGCAGCATTCCTGATGGACCGGCTGATGAGCGGTGCCGGGCTGTCCGGCCGTGCGTTCATCCCCTTGCTGTCCAGCTTTGCCTGCGCCGTACCCGGGATCATGGCCACCCGGACCATCGACGATCCGCGGCATCGGCTAACGACGATTCTCGTCGCGCCGTTGATGACCTGTTCCGCCCGGCTGCCGGTTTATACGCTGATCATTGCCGCGTTCATTCCGGGCTCGCAGGTCACAGCCGGCGTCGGGCTGCAGGGACTGGTCCTGTTCTGTCTCTATCTCGCCGGCATCGGGGGCGCGATGGTCGCCTCGCTCGTGCTGAGCCGGACCGCGGTCAAGGGCCGGGGCGGTGCGTTCATCATGGAACTGCCGAAGTACCAGTGGCCGGCGCTCAAGGACATCGCGATCGGCTTGTGGCAGCGCGCCATCATCTTCCTCCGGCGAGCGGGAACGATCATCCTCGGCACCACGATCGTGCTGTGGGCGCTCGCCAGCGTTCCGCAGGCAGGGCCCGGGGAACGGCAGAGCGAGGTTTCCGCTGCCGGACGAATCGCGAGCGGGATCGAGGTGCTGGTCAGACCGATTGGCTTCAACCACGACATCGCTCTGGCGCTGCTTCCCGCCATGGCTGCGCGTGAAGTCGCGGTGTCAGCGATCGCAACCGTTTACGCAATTGACTCAAGTGATGAGGAGGCCGCCACCCGCTCTCTGGAGAGCCGGCTGGCCGGTCGCTGGAGTCTCCCGACCGCCCTCGCTTTCCTGGTGTGGTTCGTGTTCGCGCCGCAGTGCATCTCGACCATCGCCGTCACTCGCCGCGAGACCAACAGCTGGCGCTGGCCGCTATTCATGGTCGGCTATCTTTTTGCGCTCGCCTACGTCGGCGCCGGCCTGACCTACTGGACGGCGGTTGCGCTCGGCTTATAGCTGGCGGCAGTACGGAGGAGATTGGAATGGCGGGCGTGAACAAGGTGATCCTGGTCGGCAACCTGGGGGCGGACCCGGAGTCGCGCTCGCTGAACAACGGCGGTGAAGTCGTCAACATCCGGGTAGCCACGTCCGAGAACTGGAAAGACCGCGACGGCAACCGGCAGGAACGCACCGAATGGCACAATGTCGTGATCTTCAACGAAAATCTCGGCCGGGTGGCCAAGAGCTATCTGCGCAAGGGCAGCAAGGTCTATCTTGAAGGCCAGCTTCAGACCCGCAAGTGGCAGGACCAGTCGGGCGCGGACCGGTACACGACCGAGATCGTCCTTCAACGTTTCCGCGGTGAGCTGGTGCTGCTCGACAGCCGGGACGGCGGCGGAGGTGGGGGCGGCCGCGGCGGCTATGACGAGGATTCCGGTGGTGGTTTCGGCGGTGGATCTCGCTCCCAATCACGGCCGCAGCCGGCCGCGTTCGACAGCGATCTCGACGACGACGTTCCGTTCTGACCCTTAGCTGTCGGTTTTGCGCAGCTTGGCCAGAGCAGCGAACGGACCGGCTTCTTCCTCGGTCATAACTCCCGCCTCGCGCAGCGCCAGATCCGCGCCCGCGGATCGGGGATAGGGGTCAAGCGCGAGAGCCAGCGTGTCTTCGAGGGCTTGGCCGATCTCGATCAATCGCCCGTCATGGAAGATGGTTTCGCAATCCGCGGCGGACAGTTCGACCTCGTCATCCCCTCGGCCGTCGCCAGGCTCGGGTGCGAACTTCAGTTCGAACGGCTCGTCAATGTGCTCCAGGACCGGCTCGCCCGTGGCGACGCATGGCTGTTCAAGCTTCGCCTTGATCCGCCCGTGAGCACGGACCTCCTGACCACTACGCTCAAGCACGGCATGAGCGTCAAACTTGGTCAGCGACAGGAGGCGCAGCCGGGCCGCGATGGCTTCCAGCTCAGCCTGCCCGGCGACGAACTCAAGTCGATCGCCGCTGCGAATCTGATCGAGCGGGATCGGTTTCCCGAACCCGCTGCTCATGGTGAGGTCCCGCTGATGACGGCTTCCTCGGGGCTCGCCTCAAGCGCTTCCCAATAGCGCTTCAACGCACCGATAGCATTCACCAGTGCCACCTGGCTGGGAGCAGCAGCGCTCGGATACAGGCTTGCTTCCACGACCTCCCGCCAGTCGGCGGAGCCGGTAATCGCGCTACGGAACCTGCCGACCCTGCGGCCGAGCGAGCCGACCATTGCTCCGACCTGCTTGGCGATTGAAGGATCGCCCACCCCCATCTGCCGGACCTGTGCATCCATGTCGGCAATGAACGATTCGGCCAGTGCCACGGCCGCATTCCGTGCTTCAGCGCTCCCCGCCTCCAGCCGCAGATTGACCAGGGCGGTGAGGCTGGCCAGCACCGCGAATCGACCCTCCACCGTGTCGGGCACCTTGGCGTCGAGATACCAGTGCGGCTTTCGCGCCGAGGCGACCACCGCGTCAAACAAGGGTGTTGCCGGTGGAACACCCACAAACAAGTTTCGCAACGTTCGCAGCATCTTACCCCATTTACCTTGGCCACTTGCGCGGCATGCTCCTGTCCGCATATTGAGGCGCGGGCCACCCGGCGCAAGCGGATGCTGCTTGGCATGCGGTGGTGGGAGAGATTGAATGGCTACGGTGTTGAGCAAGGCCTTGCTGGCCGCTTCGGCAGCTGCGTTGCTGGCTGGCTGCACGGGTGTTCGCAGCCACAAGGGACATGTCCTGGATCAGCAGCTCGTCGCCGGAATTCAGCCGGGCGTGGACAATAAGGATTCGGTTGCGCGCACTCTTGGGCGACCAACGCTGACCGGGCAGTTCAATGACAATGAGTGGATTTATGTGTCGCGCGACACCCGCGCCTTCGCCTTCCGCCGCCCGCGCCCGGTCGATCAAACCGCTCTGATCATCCGCTTCGATCCGGCGGGCAACGTGACCCAGATCGAGCGCTCCGGCATGGAGAAGGTCGCCTTTATCGACCCAGTCGGAGGCAAGACCCCCACCCTCGGTCGTCAGCGCAGCTTCTTCGAAGAACTGTTCGGCAACATTGGCGTCATGGGTTCCGGCATGGGCGGCGCGGGGCGTCCGGCTCAGTAACCACTACTCCTTCCGGTTTTGTTGAACCTGCGCAACGGGTCCCACTTGCCGGCTTTGGCGCGCGCTGCCAAACCTTCCGCCATGGAAATGAAAGCCGTCACAACCGAGCGCGGGCTGCGTACGCGCGTGCTTGTTCTGCTGCTGATCGCCTACATTTTTAATTTCGTTGATCGCCAGATTGTCGGGGTGCTTGCCATCCCGATCAAGCAGGAGCTGCAGCTCACCGATCGTGAGCTCGGGCTGCTCGGCGGTCTTGCCTTCGCGATGTTCTACACCACGCTCGCCCTGCCAATCGCGCGGCTCGCGGACCGCAGAGGTCGCGCCCGCATCATCGCGTTCTCCGTGGCGCTGTGGAGCGCTTTCACTGCACTATGCGGAGCAGCCCAGAATTTCTGGCAGCTGTTCCTGGCGCGCATGGGGGTCGGGATTGGCGAGGCGGGCGGCGTCGCGCCAAGCTATGCGCTGATCTCGGACTATTTTCCGCCGTCAAGCCGCGGCCGCGCGCTCGCGTTCTTCTCGCTCGGAGTCCCGATCGGATCCTCGCTCGGTATTTTTGCAGGCGGGTGGATCGCCGAGACGATCGACTGGCGAATGGCCTTTGTCGTCGTTGGCCTGGCAGGACTTCCCGCTGCCTGGGCGCTGTGGAGGTTCATTCCCGAGCCGCGGCGCGGAGTGCCCCATGCGGACGTTGTCGAGCATGATCCGAGCGTCGGTGAGGTTGCTTCGACCATCGCTCGCAAGCCCGCGTTCTGGCTTCTGTCGTTCGCGTCCGGGTCGGCCTCGATCCTGATCTACGGGCTGATCTTCTGGCTGCCGGCCTTTTTTACCCGCAGCTTCGGCATGTCACTGACCGACATCGCGCTATTTTATGGCTCGATCGTGCTGGTTGGCGGAGTGCTTGGGCTGTTGCTCGGCGGCTGGCTCGGCGATCGTCTCGGTCCAACTCGGCCTTCCGCCTACGCGCTGATCCCGACCGGCTGCGTTCTCCTTGCCTGGCCTTTCTATGCGGCTGGGCTATTTGCTCCGTCGGCAGCCATTGCCTGGGTGCTGTTCGTCATCCCCCAGGCGCTTGGCCTGATGTGGCTGGCGCCGGTGCTGACCGGCATCCAGCATCTCGTTCCCTCAACGATGCGGGCGACCGTGTCCGCCGGCTTCCTGTTCATCAACAATCTGATCGGGATTGGCCTCGGGGTTTATCTGATCGGAGAAATCTCGACCCGGCTGGCGCCCACACTCGGCGATGACTCGTTGCGCTATGCAATCCTCTATTGCCTGGGATTCTATGGAATCGCCGCACTTCTTGCCTTTCTCGCGTCGCGAAGGATGACCATCGACGGCCATGCTTCTGTCTGACCAGAAAGCAGGGGTTCAGCTTACAGCGGTAGACTGAGCAACTCAGGCGGGCGAACGGCAGGAACGCGCCCCGGCCACGAACCGTTGTTTATGGTTCGAAAGGAGTTTTCGGTGATGACCAAATGGCTTCTCGCAGCGGGGGCGGCAGCGTTGGCGCTGGCGACACCATCCGTCGCGGAAAAAGGGGGTCATGGCGGCGGAGACAAGGGCGGCAAAGGCGGCGGGCATGCCGCTCAAGTCGACAAGCGTGGCGGCGGCGACCGGGGCGGTGGTCATGGCGGCGGTCGCGCCGCTCAGATGGATAAGCGTGGCGGTGGCCAGCAGAGCAAAGCAGACCGCGGCTCCGGCAGGCAGTTCCGGATGGCTGAGGAAAGCCGCAAAGCTGAACGAGGGGACGAGCAGCGGGGAAGCGGCCGAGCCGAGCTTCGCGCCGAACGCGGTTCCAAGGACCGCGTCCGCGATGAGCGGATCGTCACCCGCGGCAAAGACCGCGATGAACCGCGCCGGGTCGAATCGCGTGAGGATCGACGCGAAGTAAGGGTCGCTCGTCAAGATCGGGACGACTGGCGTCGCGATGACGGTGACGTTCGCGTCTTGCGCAGCGAGTGGCGCGACGACTTCGATGATGATGTCAGGATCGTGCGGCGTCATTTCGACGACGATTACTGGCGCCCCTACGGCTGGAACTTCGAAAGCAACTGTCCGCCGGGACTCGCCAAAAAGGACAACGGCTGCCTTCCTCCCGGGCAGGCGCGCAAGCTGCTCGGCCATCGATTGCCGGATTACTATGACGACGACTACCTGCCGTTCACCTATCGGTCGTGGTACCCGGACGACGACGATTATTTCTACCGCGCGGGCGACGGCTATATCTATCGGGTCGATCGTGACGATGGACTGATCGACGGGCTGATCCCGCTGTTCGGCGACGGCTATTATCTGGTCGGCGACCCCTATCCGGACGTTTATGATTTCTACAATGTGCCGGTGCAGTACCAGCCGTGGTACGCCGACGACGATCTCTATCATTACCGCTATGGCGACGGAGCAATCTACCGGGTCAGCCGCGGGTCTGGTCTGGTTGACGGGATCGTCGCACTGCTTGCTGGAGACTTTGGCGTCGGCCGTCCGTTGCCGCTAGGTTACGACGCGTACAATGTGCCGCTCGCCTATCGCGATCGCTACTATGACACCCCGGACGCGTGGTACCGCTACAACGACGGCTACATTTACCAGGTCGATCCACAGACGCGGCTGATCCAGGCGGTAATCTCAGCTTTGATTTGAACTGAGGTACGTGCAACCCGGACCGCTCGCCATGCATTTGGTGAGCAGTCCGGCGTGCGCCTGATTTGAAGGAGCCTCGATGCGAACATTTGTGCTCACAATCGCCGCGATCACCTGTTCGCTCACAGGGTGCGAACGAGCGACGCGGGTTACAGACCAGAATGCTGGTGCTGAAGAGGACACTGACCCGGCCCGCGGCAAAACGATTGGAGATGCAATCGCTTCGTCGGGACAGGACAAGCATTTTGCGGCTGCGGTGAAGGCTACCGGCCTTGGGCCGACGCTTTCCGGGCCGGTCCCCTACACCGTTCTGGTGCCGACCGACGATGCCTTTGAAAAGATGCCGGCCGGGGCTCTCGACACGCTGATGAAGCCGGAAGCCAGAGCCCAGCTGACGAACGTGCTGACCTACCATGTTCTCCCCGGCGCGATCCTGACGGCGGATATTCGCAAAGCGATCGCCAATTCCGGAGGAAAGGCGACGTTAGCGACCATGGGTGGCGGGGCGCTTACCGCAACTCTCGAGGGTGACGCCGTGGTCATCAGCGACAAGGCCGGGGAGAAGGTTCGGCTGTTGGAGCAGGATATCGCTCGGTCAAATGGGGTGGTGCACCGCATCGATGCCGTGCTGATGCCAAGCTGACCAGAGCAGCCCGCAGATTTCCCCGCCTCCCCTCTGGCGGCGGCGCACTCGCTCGCTATAAGAATCCTGCACAGGTCATCGGGGCGAGGACAAGCACTTATGAAGGCGACGATCGAGCGGGCTACTCTCCTCAAGAGCTTGAGCCACGTCCAGTCCGTGGTCGAGCGGCGCAACACCATCCCAATCCTTTCCAACGTGCTGATTGAAGCAAACGAGGAAGGATCATTGCGGCTAATGGCCACCGATCTCGACCTTCAGGTGGACGAGAATGTCGCGGCGGCGGTGAGCCAGTCAGGGGCAGTGACCGTGTCCGCCCACACCTTGTTCGATATCGTGCGGAAGCTGCCAGAGGGCAGCCAGGTTGAGCTCGCCGCAGCCGAAGGCAAGATGCAAGTCAACGCGGGACGGGCGCGGTTTACGCTCGCGACCCTGCCGCGCGACGA
Organism: uncultured Sphingomonadaceae bacterium; assembly: GCA_946480515.1. The sequence continues at coordinate 12,750 of CAMLKX010000023.1, forward strand.
TTTCCCGGTGATCGCGGAAGGGGAACTGCCAACGAGGTTCGAGCTTCCAGCCGCGACCCTTCGCCAGATCATCGACAAGACCCGGTTCGCCATCTCGAGCGAAGAGACGCGCTATTATCTGATGGGCGTTTTCATCCATGTCGCGGATGATCTGCTGAAGGCCGCGGCGACCGACGGTCATCGCCTTGCACGGATCACCCTGCCCAAGCCGGACGGCGCGGACGGGATGCCGGACATCATCATCCCGAAGAAGTGCGTGCAGGAGTTGCGCAAGCTGCTTGATGAGGTCGAAGGCACGGTTGAGGTCTCCCTGTCGTCGACCAAGATCCGCTTCGGTCTGGGCAATGCCATTCTCACCAGCAAGCTCATCGACGGGACCTTCCCAGACTATAATCGGGTGATCCCGACTGCGAATGACAAGCTGTTGAAGCTTGACCCCAAGAGCTTCATGCAGGGCGTGGACCGAGTGTCCACGATTGCGTCCGAAAAAACCCGTGCGGTGAAGATCAGCCTCGACCGCGACCGGGTGACCCTGTCGGTGACCAGCCCGGAAAGCGGCACCGCGACCGAGGAACTCCCCGCGGACTATGGTTCGGACGGGCTCGAGATCGGCTTCAACGCGCGCTATCTGCTCGATATCCTGCATGAGATTGAGGGCGACACCGTCGAGGTCCACCTGGCGGATGCCGCTGCACCGACCCTGCTGCGGGAGAATGACAAGTCGGACGCGCTCTACGTGCTCATGCCGATGCGGGTGTGATCTAGGCGCCCAAGCCGCTACTTCGGCCCGCTATGGCCGCTGTCACCAGCCTCAGGCTGACTGATTTCCGATCCTATGCCGAGGCGGTAATCGAACCGCGGCCGGGCTTCGTCCTGCTGTCGGGCGACAATGGCGCTGGCAAGACCAACATCCT
>CAMLKX010000024.1 GCA_946480515.1 uncultured Sphingomonadaceae bacterium
GCTCGTCGCCAAGCGGAGTCGAGGTGCCATGAGCGTTGATATAGTCGATATCCGACGGCTGCAGCCCCGATTTGCGGAGCGCCATTTCCATTGAGCGATATGCCCCCGAGCCCTCCGGATGGGGAGCCGTCACGTGATGGGCATCGCCCGACAAGCCATAGCCAATCACCTCGGCGTAGATTTTCGCTCCACGCGCCTTGGCATGCTCATATTCCTCGAGCACGACCACGCCGGCGCCCTCGCCCATGACGAAGCCGTCGCGATCACGGTCATAGGGCCGCGAGGCTTTCTCCGGCTGATCGTTGAAGTTGGTGCTGAGGGCGCGCGCCTGAGCAAACCCGGCAATGCCGATCGGGCAGATGGTCGCTTCCGCGCCGCCGGCGACCATGATGTCGGCATCGCCGTCCTTAATCATCCGCGCAGCGTCGCCGATCGAGTGCGCGCCGGTCGAGCATGCGGTCACCACCGCGTGATTGGGGCCCATCAGCCCATATTTGATGCTGACCTGACCTGAAATCAGGTTGATCAGGCGGCCGTGAACGAAATGCGGGCTGACCCGTCCGGGACCTTTTTCAGCCAGGACCAGTGATTCACTTTCAATGCCCGGCAAGCCGCCGATGCCCGACCCGATCGAGCAACCGGCACGAAACCGCATGGCCTCATCCATATCGGTGAGGCCCGCGTCCTCGATCGCCTGCCCGGCGGCATCAAGGCCAAACACAATGAACGGATCGACCTGGCGTTGAATTTTGTGATCGACCCGCACGGACGGATCGAATCCATAAGGATGATCCGCGGGCTTCACTTCGCACGCGATCCGGCACTTCTGGTCGGATGCGTCGAAACGCGTGATTGGACCAGCGCCGCTTTTCGAGGCGAGGATATTGGCCCAGGTGGTCTCGACATTGCCGCCAAGCGGGGTGACCAGTCCGAGACCCGTGACAACGATGCGGCGCATCATACTTCTCCAGATAGCGCAACAGGCTCAAACCCTGGCGGGATGAGCCTGTCTACACAGCGCAGCTTCGGCAAGCCCGGTGTTACTCAGGAAACCGGAATTCCGGTTTCGCCCCGCTGGAGAACACCAAGCATATTCGAAGCGCCCGTGCGAAGCATTATCCCTTGTTCTGATCGATATAGTCGATCGCGTCCTTGACCGTCGTGATCTTCTCGGCCGCGTCGTCCGGGATTTCGACTCCGAATTCTTCTTCGAACGCCATGACCAGCTCAACGATATCAAGACTGTCGGCGCCCAGATCGTCGATGAAGCTGGCTTCTTCGGTGACCTTCTCGGCATCCACGCCGAGGTGTTCGACGACGATCTTTTTCACGCGCTCGGCGGTCTCGCTCATTTGGGTTCCTCCGTTGATTTGCCGTTGCCCTAGCCGGGAGCGCACAAGGCGGCAAGACTCCAAAGGGAGTGGTAGGAGTGACAGACCTACCCTTGCGCATGGATCGCGCGACTGTAGGAACGGCAACACTAAACCGGTCATCAGGTTTGAAGCTTCGGGAGAGCGTAATGAAGGACAGACTCAAGGATCGCCGAATCATCGTTTTCGGGAGTGCCACCGGCATCGGCGCGGCCACGGTCAAGCGGCTCACGGAAGAGGGCGCGCGTGTCTGCGCGGCAGACATCAACCTGGAAGGCGCGGAAGGCACGGCGAAGGAAGCCGGCGGCGAAGCTTTCGCCGTTCACGTGGACATCTCGGACGAGGCATCGGTCAACTCCGCGGTCGAGGCTGCCGTCAGCCGGTTTGGCGGACTTGATGGAGCGCACATCAACGCGGCCGACCTACGCGTCATCATGGATGATTCCGACGCATTGGCGATGGACTTGGCCGTGTTCGATCGAACCATCGCCGTGAACCTGCGCGGCCACCTGCTGTGCACACGAGCCGTTGTCCCGCATCTCGTCAAGAACGAGGTCTCATCCATCGTCTACACCAGTTCAGGTTCTTCGGTCGGAGCTGAGCCAACGCGGCCGTCCTACGCCATGTCCAAAGCGGGTGTGAACGCACTGATGCGCCATGTGGCGTCTCGCTGGGGCAAGGAGGGCCTTACCGCCAATGTGCTTCAGCCTGGCTTCACCGTCACCGGGGAAATGAAAAAGCAGATGGAGGCGAGCGACCCCGCTGGCGCCAGCAAGTGGGCCGATTACTTTATGGCGCGAACTCCGCACACGCGGCTGGGACAGTCCGAAGACCATGCCGCCGTGGTCGCGATGCTGCTGTCCGACGACGGACGCTGGATCAACGGGGCCATCATCGACGTCAACGGTGGTTCGCTGATGCGCGGCTAGGCCCGTTGATCGCCCGTCTGAAGCAATGGGCCCGGCTGGTGAAGCGAGACGTAATCGCACTGTGGATTGCGGCTCGCGACCGGCGCACGCCGCTGCTCGCGAGAGGAATCGCGGCTGCGGTGGCGGCCTATGCGGTGTCGCCGATCGACCTCATCCCTGACTTCATCCCGGTGCTGGGCCTGCTGGACGATTTGATCATCGTTCCAGCAGGCATCCTGGCCGCGGTGAAGCTGATTTCGCCGGAGCTCATGCGGCAATTCCGCGAGCAGGCTGAATCAACCGAACGCCCGCGATCAACCTTCGCAGCAATCGTGATTATCGGGCTGTGGCTTGGGCTTGCCGCCCTGGTCCTTGCAGCCTTGCCCGCAACCCGATGAGCCCGCGCCCGCTTGCGCCCGGCGAAGTCGAATTGGCTCGATCAATCTTTGGAGATGCGATCGACTACGGCCGCGTCCTCCTGTTTCGCCGCAAATGGTGGCCGCTCCAGCCGCGCGGGATCGTCATGGCGCCATGCGGAAACATCCATTTCCACCCGCAGGATGAGCGCTGGTCGGACGATTTCAGCCGCGAGCCGCTGGCGGTGCAAGGACTGCTGATCCACGAGATGACCCATGTCTGGCAGGCGCAAACACGCGGGCGGCTGTACCTGCCGCTGATGCGCCACCCGTTCTGCCGTTATTCCTACGCGCTTGTGCCCGGCAAGCCGTTCCACCGCTACGGCCTGGAGCAGCAGGCGGAAATCGTCCGGCACTGCTTTCTTGGCGAGCGCGGTTTTTCACTCGCCTCGCCGCCAAGCCGCTCGATCCTGCCGTTCGCGTCAGCCGATGATTTAGCCGGCTTTAGCGACTCCGACTAAAGCCGGGCGCAGCAGCCGATCCTTGAGCATGTAGCCCGCCTGCATCTCTTCGACGATCGTGCCGGGTTCAGCCTCCGCGCTCGGGATTTCGATCATCGCCTGATGCTTGTGCGGGTCCAGCGACTGCCCCTTCGCTTCGATCCGCTCAATTCCGTTGCGTTGGAACACCGCCTCAAGTTCGCGTGCCGTGGCCTCGATCCCGGCGAGGAAGTTGGCCGCCGTCTGGTCGGCGCGAAGCTCATCCGAAACCGCCGACAACGCGCGTTCGAGATGATCCTTGATCGCCAGCATGTCGCGCGCGAAGCCAGTCACCGCGTAGGCGGACGCCTGCTGCTTTTCCGATTCAAGCCGGCGCCGGACATTCTGAATCTCCGCCGCGGCATAGAGCGCCTTGTTGTTCGCCTCTTCGAGCTGCCGCTCGAGTTCAGCCACACGGTCGCCCTCGCCCCCGTCCTCCGGCTGGCCATCGGCGGCAACGGCCTGGACATCCACCTGATCTGCCTTGTTCTCTTCGATCATCCCATCAATCTCGTTAGCGCTTGTGCGGTGAAATCCACCATGGGGACGACTCTGGCATAGTTCAACCGGGTCGGCCCGATCACCCCGACGACGCCGACGACCCGGCCGTCTGTCCCGTGATAGGGAGCAGCAATCACGGAGCTGCCCGACAATGCGAACAAATTATTCTCCGATCCGATGAAGATCCGGCAGCCCTGACCGTCGCGCGCGCTCTCCAGCAAGCGGGCGATCTCCTGCCGGTCCTCCAGCTCTTCGAGCAGCAGACGTACCCGCTCGAGATCGGCTGCGGCCCCTTCATCGATGAGATTGGCCTGACCCCGGACAATCAGGACCGGGCGATGCGCACCATCTTCGCTCCACGCGGCGAGACCCGACGCAACCAGCTCGGCAGCTGCCAAATCAAGCGCCTCCCGGCGCTCCCGGACCTCCGCGCGGAGCCGAAGTTCCGCTTCGGCAAGGGTAAGGCCCGCCAGCCGTGCCGTCACATAGTTGCCGATCTCCGCCAGTGTCGTCGCGGTCATCCCCGGCGGCAGATCGATGACGCGGTTTTCAACATTCCCCGAAACGTCGACCAGCACGGCAAGCGCTCGGCCTGGACCGAGCGGGACGAAGCTCAGCTGACGAATCCGTGACTCATGTGTGGGGGCAACGATCACGCCAGCACAGGCGGACAAGCCGCTCAAGGTTGCCGTCGCCGCAGCGAGCGCTTCTTCGATCGGTCGATCACGCTGAATCTCTGCTTCGATCGCCGCCTTTTCGCGCTGCCCCGGCAAGGTCGCGTGCATGATCCCGTCGACGAACAGCCGCAGTCCGGTCTCCGTGGGTATGCGGCCGGCCGACGTGTGCGGATGAGTGAGGAGACCGAGCTCCTCGAGATCCTGCATGACGCCGCGGATCGAAGCGGGCGACAGGCTGATACTGCCCGTCAGAATCTTCGAGCCGACCGGCTGACCGCGTTCCAGATAGGCCTCGACGACGAGCCGGAAAATCTCCCGCATCCGGTCAGTCAGCTCTGGGATCCGCTCAGGCATGGCGGTGATTTAGGGAGGAGTGAACTGGACCTCAACGCCGGTTTTCGCCATGGGCTGGCGCCACCACACAATCAGGAGAACTGCATGCGCCCGTCCGGACGCGCCCCCGACCAGATGCGCGAGCTTCGTTTCGAACCGGGCTTCACCCGCCATGCCGAAGGCAGCTGCCTGGTCAGTTTTGGCGAGACTCGGGTGCTGGTCACCGCATCAGTCGAGGATCGCGTTCCCCCGTTTCTTCGCGGCAAGGGTCAGGGCTGGGTAACGGCGGAGTATGGCATGCTACCCCGCGCCACCCATACCCGCGGCCAGCGCGAAGCAGCGAAAGGCAAGCAATCGGGCCGCACGCAGGAAATTCAGCGGTTGATCGGCCGGTCGCTGCGCGCGATCGTTGACCTTCCGAAGCTGGGAGAGCGGCAAGTCCTCATCGATTGCGACGTGATCCAGGCGGATGGCGGCACCCGCACCGCCGCGATCAGCGGCGCTTGGGTCGCACTTCGCATCGCCGTGGACAAACTGATCCGTGAACAGGGAATCAGCGATGACCCGATCCGCTCGCAAGTGGCAGCCGTCAGCTGCGGGTTTCACGGCGGCCAGGCCGTGCTTGACCTCGATTATGCCGAGGACAGCGAGGCAGGCTGCGATGGCAACTTCGTGCTGACTGGCGATGGTTCGATCGTCGAGGCGCAAGTCACCGCCGAGGGTGAATGCTATGATGAAGAGGGATTGCTGCGGCTCCTGCGCCTCGCCCGGATCGGTTGCCGGGACATTTTCGCGGCGCAGTTGAAAGCGGTTGGCCGATGAGGGCGATCGACCAGCTGGTGATCGCCACGCACAATGACGGCAAGTTGCGGGAGATCGGAGCGCTGCTCGCACCGCTCGGGATCGCATGCAAGGGGGCTGCCGAGCTCGGGCTGCCGGAACCGGAAGAGATCGGCAACAGCTTCGTCGACAATGCCGAACTGAAAGCGCGCGCGGCGGCCGACCTGAGCGGTCTGCCGGCGCTTGCCGACGATAGCGGCCTGGTGGTCGACGCGCTGCACGGGATGCCTGGCATTTTCTCTGCCCGCTGGGCCGAGGATGCCAATGGCGAACGGGATTTCTACCGTGCCATGGAGCGGGTGTGGCGGGAAATTGAAGCAGCAGGTCCCGATGCCGGCCATGATGCTCACTTCGCCTGCGCGCTCTCGCTGGCGTGGCCGGACGGCCATGTCGAAAGCTTCGAAGGCCGGGTCGACGGGACGTTGGTGTGGCCGCCGCGCGGTGATCGCGGTTTCGGCTATGATCCAATGTTTACCGCGGCTGGCCGTGACATCACGTTCGGGGAGATGGATCCCGAGGAGAAGCACCGGATCAGCCACCGGGCCGACGCCTTCCGCAAGCTGGTGGCTGCATTAGGTGAGTGACTGCCACGACTGAGCCGCTCGCCCTCTATGTCCATTGGCCGTTCTGCGTCAGCAAATGCCCGTATTGCGATTTCAACAGCCACGTCCGTTCGTCCATCGACCAGTCAGAATGGCGAAACGCGCTGCTTGCTGATCTGGCGTATGAGGCACGACTGCTTCCCGGCCGTCGGCTGACCTCAATCTTCTTCGGCGGCGGCACTCCGTCGCTGATGGACCCGGGGACGGTCGCCGAGATGATTGAATCTGCCCGGCGACATTGGACCGCCGATGAAGGGCTGGAAGTCACGCTCGAGGCCAATCCATCGTCGGTGGAAGCGGCGCGCTTCCGCGACCTTGCCCTTGCCGGCGTCAATCGCATTTCTCTCGGACTGCAATCGCTCGATGATCAGGCGCTGCACTTTCTCGGTCGTGCCCACAGCGCCCCGGAAGGGCTTCAAGCGCTGGAGGTTGCCCAAACGCATTTTGCCCGAGTCAGCTTCGATCTGATCTATGCCCTGCCGGGCCAGACCGCAGCGGAATGGAGCCGCATGCTTGATCGCGCGCTCGGCCTCGGGACGGGTCACCTGTCGCTGTACCAGCTTACGATCGAGCCCGGAACTCGCTTCGCCACGCTCGTGCAGAGCGGAGCACTGGAGCCGCTGGATGTGGATTCGGCGGCGGACTTGTTCGAGTTTACTGCCGAACGCACCGGCGCAGCAGGCATGCCGGCCTATGAGGTCAGCAATCATGCGCGCCCGGGCGAGGAGGGCCGGCACAACCTCGCCTATTGGCGCTATGACGACTATGCGGGCGTGGGTCCTGGTGCTCATGGGCGGCGCATGGGCGCGCGCACCGTCCGGCACCGCAAGCCGGAGAATTTCCTTCGCGCCGTGGCTGAGCGCGGCAATGGAATCTCGGAGGACCAGGCGCTGACCTGCCGCGAAGCCGCCGACGAAGCGTTGGTGATGGGCCTCCGACTCGCTGAAGGAATTGACCTGAAGATGCTCGAACGGCGCTTCGGGCTCGACCACATCGTCGACGAGGAAGCCGTGCAGCGGCTGGTCACGAGCGGCCATCTAGAGCGCTACGAGGGACGATTGCAGACTACCCCCGCCGGGCGGCTGCTGCTCGACCGTGTCCTAGCCGAAATCGCACTCTAGAGCCGTGAATTTCAGAACGACTTCTGGGCAGGAGCAAGCAGAGAGGATCCCGTTGCGGTCACCTGCCGGACTTCGAGCGCACGTTCCGCAATCCCGTTGGTGTTGAACCGGAAAATTCCGTCAACGCCCGCGAAGCCGTCGCGCGCGACGAGCGCCCGGACCGGAAATGGGCTGCCAATCGGCCAGTTGCGCGATGCCCGGACGGTCAGCAGCATGGCATCATAACCAAGACTGCCGAGCCGATAAGGAACACGCCCGTATCGTGCGTTGTACCGGGTCACGAGTTGGGAAAAGGCGGCATTCGGAACGGCCGCGTACCAGGTCCCCCGCAGCGCGGGAGTGGTCGCCCCGATATTTGTCTCCGTTCCCCACAATTCGGTACCGAGAAGCCGGACGTTGGATGTCTTGCCCTGTTTGAGCAGCGGCGCCGCCACCGCTCCGATCCGGCTGCTGTCGGCGATCAGCGCGGCGTCGAACTGGCCCTTGCCGGTCAGCGAGCGCACGGCTGCCCGAACGCCCGCAGGCGACCGGGTGTAGGTCTGCATCGCGGTCACCCGTCCGCCCGACTTCTGTACCGACGTCAGCAGGGCTTGAGCCGAGCGCTGGCCATAGAGCCCAGTCGGCACCAGGGCACCGAACCGGGTGATCCCCCGGCCTTTGGCGTAGCTCACAACCCGCTCGATCGACTGGTTGGGAACGGTCCCCATGATGAACACGCCATTCCCCGCCACCTGCGAATCGTTCGAGAAGGCGATTACCGGAACCTGACTCTGCCGCGCGACCGGCGCGACTGCCCGAACATCATCCGCCAACAAGGGGCCGAGAATCAGCTGATTACCTTCACTGAGCGCCTTGCGCGCTGCCGCGGCCGCTCCGGCTTCTGCGGTATTGTAGATCGACAGCCGGATTGTCTTGTTGCCGCTGTCGAGCAGGGCGAGATTCGCGGAGTTGGCAATCGATTGGCCGACACCGCCATTCACGCCGATCAACGGAACGAGCAGGGCGACGCCGTTGCGAGCGGCATCGATCGGCCGCACCGGCGTGATCGGCTCCGGCCGCGTCGTTCTCCGCGGCGTAGTTTCGCATCCCGACAGGAGCAGCGCACCGCCGACAACGATGAGCAGTGAGCTAAGGCGCGCTTGCCGCATCCGGGGCTGTGATGTCATGACCAAACCTTCAATGACCGAACCACTTCCCCCAGGCCTCTATATCGTCGCCACGCCAATCGGCAATCTCTCGGATTTGTCCCCGCGAGCGACGGACGTGCTGCGTCGCGCGGATAGTATCCTGGCCGAGGACAAGCGGGTGACGGCCAAGCTGCTGAGCCGTATCGGGGCGAAAACTCCGATGACGGCCTATAATGATCATAGCGGGAGCGCCGAACGCGAGGCCGTCCTCAACCGGCTCGGAACCAGCGCGATTGCCCTGGTCAGCGATGCCGGAACACCGCTGATCTCGGACCCCGGGTACAAACTGGTCCGGGATGCCCGGGAGTTCGGACACGCCGTTCATACCATTCCCGGACCGTGCGCCGCGATTGCTGCGCTCACGCTTGCCGGACTGCCGACCGACCGGTTTTTCTTCGCGGGCTTCCTCCCCGCGAAAGCCAAAGGCAGGGAGGATGCGATCCGGGAGCTTGCCGCTGTGCGGGCGAGCCTGATTCTTTACGAAGGCGGGCCGCGGCTGGGGGAGTGTCTTGCTTCACTTCAGCGAGTTCTCGGCGAGCGCGAAGCCGCCGTCGCCCGCGAGATCAGCAAGCTGCACGAGGAATGCGTTACCGGCACTCTGCAAGAGCTTGCCGAGCGCTACGCCGAGCGAGCGCCAAAAGGCGAGATCGTGATCGTCGTTGCTCCGCCCGCCGAACCGCAATCCGCCAGCGATGCCGATCTTGATGAAGCGCTGGTGGCCGAGCTGCGCTCAAGCTCGCCGTCCCGAGCGGCGGCCGAAGTCGCAACCCGCCTCGGCATCCCGCGCAAGCGCGCCTATGCCCGCGCGCTCGAACTGACCAAATGAACCGCAAGCGCGCGGAAGCAGCGGGACGGCGGGCGGAAACCCTCGCCTGCTGGTGGCTCAGGCTGAAAGGGTGGCGCATCCTCGCGCGGCGGGCCCGGGTGGTCGGCGGCGAAGTGGACATCATCGCCCGGCGAAGGCGAACCTTGGCGTTCGTGGAAGTGAAGGCTCGCGCTGACGAGGCGGCCGCTGCACTGGCGCTGGACAGCTATCGGCTGCGGCGGGTCGCTGCGGCCGCAGAACAGCTGGTGCCGAAATATGGAACCGGGTGCGACACCATCCGCCTGGACGCTCTATTCATCGTCCCCGGCAGATGGCCGCGTCACATCGAGAATGTCTGGCACGGGTGACACTCGGATCGGCTCCGACTAGAGCGCGAGGATGAGCTTACGCGTCGCCGTCCAGATGGATCCGCTCGAGACGATCAATCTCGGAGGCGATTCGACCTTCGCCATCATGCTTGGCGCGCAAGCGCGCGGACACCGCCTCTACCATTATCTGGCGGAGGACCTTGGCTATGAGGATGGGCGAGTGCGGGCACGCGCTCGTCCGGTGACTGTCCGCCGGGTCGAAGGCGACCACTTCACCGCGGGTGAATGGCAGACGCTCGATCTGGAGGAGGATGTCGACGTCGTCCTGATGCGACAGGACCCCCCGTTCGACATCGGCTATATCACGGCGACCTATCTGCTCGAGCGAGTGGCTTCGGCGACCTTGGTGGTCAATGACCCGCGATCCGTCCGTGACGCTCCGGAAAAGTTGTTCGTGCTCGACTTCGCGCAGTTCATGCCGCCGACGCTGATCACGCGATCGATCGCCGAGCTTCGCGATTTCCAGTCGCGTCATGGGGAAATCGTGCTCAAGCCACTTCACGGCAACGCCGGGGCGGCCGTGTTCCGGATCGGCCGGGACGGCATGAATCTGGGTGCTCTTGCCGAACTGTTCGGCAAGGTCTGGCGGGAGCCGTTCATCGCCCAAGCCTTCCTCCCCTCCGTGAGCGAGGGCGACAAGCGCATTGTCCTCGTCGACGGTGAAGTCGCGGGCGCGATCAACCGCCGACCGGGTCAGGGCGAAATCCGGTCCAACCTTGCCGCTGGCGGTCAAGCCGAGGCAACGGAACTGACGGAGCAGGAACGCGAGGTGTGCGCACTCCTCGGCCCGGAGCTGAGGAAGCGCGGCCTGCTGTTCGTCGGGATCGACATGATCGGCGGCTATCTGACGGAGATCAATGTGACGTCTCCGACCGGCATTGTCGCGATCGACCGCTTCAACGGCAGCGACACTCCCGGCCGGATCTGGGACGCGATCGAAAACCAGCATCACGCTCGGAACCGCTGAGATGGCGGATTGGGTCATCCGACTGATCGAACAATCCGGCTATCTCGGCGTCGGCTTCCTGATGTTCCTGGAGACGGTGTTCCCGCCGATTCCATCAGAGGTGATCATGCCGGTCGCGGGCGTCGCAGCTGGTCAGGGGCGCTTGACCCTGTCGCTTGTGATCGCTTCGGGCACCGCCGGTGCGATGCTGGGTAATATCCTGTGGTACCTTGCCGCGAGGGCGCTTGGAATCGTCCGCCTGCGGCCGTTGATCGATCGCTGGGGCCGATGGCTGACGATGAGCTGGAGCGAGGTCGAACGCGCCGAGCGCTGGTTCCGGGTGAATGGAACCTTCTTTGTCTTCCTCGGGCGGATGGTGCCGACGGTCCGCAGCCTCGTGTCCGTCCCGGCAGGCTTGCTCAGAATGCGCTTCAAGACCTTCTTTGTCGCGTCCGCGATCGGGACGTTCGGCTGGACCGCGATGCTGGCCTATGCAGGCTACAAGCTTGGATCCGAATATGACGAGGTCGACCTGGTGCTGGGGCCGCTGTCGACCGCAATCATCGTCCTGCTCGCAATCGGTTATGTGTGGCGGGTGATCACCCACACTGCTCGCACCGAAGATACGGAATCCGACAGCTGACCGCCGCTCAGGCGCGCGGGTGGGCGTTGCGATAGACGTCCAACAAATGCGCGGCATCGACCGCTGTGTAGATCTGCGTCGACGACAGACTCGAATGGCCGAGCAGTTCCTGAAGTGATCGTAGGTCAACACCTCGTGCCAGCAAATGAGTCGCGAAGCTGTGGCGCAGGGCATGTGGCGTCAGCCGCTCCGACAGGCCGAGGCGCTGCCGTGCCGCTCGAACCGAGCGGCGAACGATGTCCGCCCTCAGCGGACCACCGTGAACGCCCACGAACAACGGCGAGTCCGCGCTGATCGGCCACGGACATTGGCTAAGGTAGGTCGTAATCGCCTGCCGCACGGCCGGAATCAGCGGCACGACCCGCGACTTGCCGCGCTTGCCCGTCACCCGCACCGCACTCCCGAGCGGAAGCACTCGCCCGGTCAGCGACAATGCCTCGGATACGCGCAGCCCCGACCCGTAAAGCAACAAGAGAACGGCCAAGTCACGAGCGCCGACCCACGGGAGATTGGCGCCCTCGCCCGCATCCTCGGCTAGTGCCATCGCGTCCACCGGAGACGCAGGCCGCGGCAAGGTGCGCGGACGCTTTGGCGAACGGGTGCGCGGCAGTCGCGGCGGCTCCCCCGCTTGCTCGGCGGCGTAGGCGAGGAAGGCCCGGACGGCAGACATCTCCCGCGCTGCAGACGCCGGCGACAAGCCGTCCAGGCGCCGATCAGCCAGGAATGCCCGCATGTCGGCCGCGGAGATTGCAAGCAGCGCGAAGCGGCCGATCTCCTCACCACGGTGACGGCCAAGGAAGTCAACGAAGCGATGGGCCGAAGCGATATAGGCGCGCACCGTATGCGGTGAGCGGCGGCGGTCATGAGTGAGATGATCGCTCCAGCGCGCGACGACCTGGCGCGCCGGATGCGAGCTCAGTCCGTCAGCCACCGGCGCAGCAGACTAGCGAGGCTTGCACCAAGGAACAGCAGCAGTTCCGAACCGTGGCGATTGTCGAGGCTCTGCTCAGATCGCTGCCCAAGCGCCAGCAGTCCACTTGGGAACGGATGCTCGCCATCGATCCGGACCAACGCCTCTGCCCGGATCAAACTACAGGCAGGCCCAAATAGGGGATGCCCCTGCCCAACTGCTCGCAGCAGCACGGGATCGGGAAGATCGATCGCGCGCTCAAGCAGCGGGGGAGAAACGAACTGGATTCCCTCGGCGTCGGCGCGAAACGCGGTGTCTCCCGCAATCAGGGCGAGAGCGACGGCATCAATCCCCAGGATAAGCGGCCATTCCTGAGTGACGATGTGCAACAGATGATCGAGTCCCTCGGCATCGATCGCGGCAAGCACGGCCTGGTGGATCGACGCGACCGCTCCCGAATGACCACGCGCAAAGGCGATCAGGTCCTGATTGGCTTCCTCGGCAGCCGCAATCCGCTCCCGCAGCCGCGCGAGCGCCAGGTTCTCAAAGTGGATCACGCGCCCCATTCCCGCGAGCATAAGGCGAAGTGAGTTAATTTCCTATGGCCGAGGCGCTCAGCCGATCTTCTGGCCGCTCGCTTCCCAATCCTTGAGAAAGGCAGCCAATCCGCGGTCCGTCAGCGGGTGATTGAACAGCTGGCGAATGACGGCCGGAGGAGCGGTCATGACATCTGCGCCGAGCTTCGCAGCGTCGTGCACGTGAATGGGATTGCGGACCGAGGCGACCAGGATCTGCGTGTCGAAGTCGTAATTGTCATAGATCGTTCGGATGTCCGCAATCAGTTCCATCCCGGGATAGCCGACATCATCATGACGGCCGACGAACGGCGAGATGAAGGTCGCGCCCGCCTTCGCCGCAAGCAGCGCCTGATTGGCGGAAAAGCACAGCGTTACATTGACCATCGTCCCGTCGCTGGTCAGCGATTTGCACGTCTTCAATCCGTCGATGGTCAGCGGGACCTTGATCGTCACATTGTCCGCGATCTTCCGCAGCACTTCAGCCTCGCGCAGCATTTCGGCATGGTCGGTTGCAACCACTTCCGCGGAAACTGGCCCAGGGCAGATTGCAGCGATCTCGCGAACCACTTCGATGAAGTCGCGGCCGGACTTGTGGACCAGTGAAGGGTTGGTCGTCACGCCGTCGAGCAGGCCAGTGGCCATCAGCTCCTGAATGTCGGCGATCTCGGCAGTGTCGGCAAAAAATTTCATGGCGCGGCCCCGAATGGCGATGATCGCCGCCGATAGCCGTTCACTCGCGCTTCGTCACCCGCTTAAGCGGGCGACAGACTTAGCTTGCGACCCAGACCCGCTTGGACCGGGTCACGCTGATCGTCGGCCCAGGAACAAACAGCAGGTTGGTCGGCTGCGTGTAGGACACCTGC
>CAMLKX010000025.1 GCA_946480515.1 uncultured Sphingomonadaceae bacterium
CTCGCGCTCGCGGCGCGGGCGGCTGCGCGCAAGAAAGGGCAGGGCGGAATGCCGCTGTTCTATTCGGCCGGGCTTTCGTCGACCGGGCCAGCCCTGCGGGATAAGCTCGCCGAAATTGCCAATGCTGAACGCGCGGCCCTACGCGAACGGATGCAGGAAACACAGCTGTTCAGCGCCGAAGCTACGCGACTGACCGATTACCTCCGGTGGCTGGGCTTACTTGTCGGCTTTGGCGCCGTCTTCCTCGGCTGGCTCGCCTATGAGGCGTTGCGTGCTCACGCTCGCACGCGTCGCGAAGCGGAAAATGAAGCCGATCGCGCGACCGAGCTCGAACGGGCGGTGCTCCAGCGCACGCGGGAACTCAGCGAAGCCAACGCCGCACTCAAGGCCGAGGCCGAGGAACGGATGGCGGCCGAGGCTCAGCTTCGCCAGGTGCAGAAAATGGAAGCGGTCGGGCAACTGACTGGCGGCATTGCGCACGACTTCAACAATATGCTCGCGGTGGTGGTTGGCGGCATTGATCTCGCCCGGCGGCGCTTGAACGGACCGCGGCGAGAGATCATGCTCCATCTTAACAATGCGATGGAGGGAGCAACCCGCGCTGCCGCGCTGACCCGCCGATTGCTGTCGTTCGCGCGGTCGGAGCCGCTGCTCCCTGAGCGCGTTGATTCAAGCAAGCTGGTCGATGGGATGACGGACCTGCTCGATCGCACCCTTGGCGAACGGATCACCATCACCCGGAGCCTGGATGGAGAGGTCTGGCCAGTCTTCGTCGATCCGCATCAGCTCGAGAACGCGATCGTTAACCTGGCGGTCAATGCTCGCGACGCCATGGACGGCACCGGCCAGATGCGAATCGAGACGTCAAACGTCACGCTCGCGGCCAACGAGGTTGGTGACGTCCGGGCTGGCGACTACGTGAAAATTTCAGTGATCGACAATGGCTGCGGCATGACTCCGGAAGTCCTGGAGCGCGCGTTCGAGCCGTTCTTTACCACCAAGCCGGTCGGCAAGGGCACTGGCCTTGGTCTTTCGCAAATCTTCGGCTTCGCGCACCAGTCTGGCGGCGAGGTCGGGATCGAAAGCGAGCTCGGGCGGGGCACCATTGTCTCCATTTACCTGCCGCGGACCCGCATCGAACCGGCGGCGGTTCATTTCCATCCGGCGGCTCAGCGCGACGAGTCAGTTGGACCCAGGGCGGGCTCCCGCATCCTGCTGGTCGAGGATGATCCCCGCGTGCGCGCCGCCACTGTCGATGCGCTCGAGGACCTCGACTACACCCCAGTCGCCTGCTCGAGCGGCGCCGAGGCGATCGAGCAATTCGAGCAGCAAGAGTTCGATCTTGTCATCAGCGACGTGATCATGCCGGAGATGACCGGGCCGGAACTGGTGCGCGAGCTTCGCCGCCGCCGGCCGGACATCGCGGTTCTGTTCGTCACGGGCTATGTCGGCGACGGCGAGACCGACAATCTCGTCGGCTCGGAGATGCTGCGCAAGCCATTCACCGTCAGCGCGCTGGAGGAGGCGATTGCCGCCGCCCTGTCGCGCCAGGTTAGCGAATCGCGCCAGAGCGGAGCAGCCGCGGCAAGAGGGTAAGCGCGGCGAGCAGCGGCCAGCGCCGCTGCCACGGCTTGAGGACGATGTTGGTGCCGGCATGCCGGTTGATCTTCCACGCGATGTAGTCCGCGCCGTCGGCGAAGGTGAGGCTCGCCTTGGCCAGGCGCGGGATCGCATAGGCTTTGCCGAGGACGCGCCGCCATCCCCAAGAGGTCCGCTCTGCGGTGGGGAGCGCTTCCACCGCGGGCGCCGTGAAGCGGACGTAGCGATCGGGCGCTGAGTCCACGACCGAGCGGCTCCGGCCGCCCCGTTCCGCCCGAAGCTCCGCGGAGTAGGTGAGGGCGAATGCACGTCGCCACCAATCGAGCGGATCCTCCCCTGCAACCCGTCCGGCCGCGGCAAGCAGGGCCGGTGCCGCGCGGGCAATGGCCTGTACTGCAGCATCGGTCGCCTCGGGACCAGCTGACCAGACCAGCCTGGAAGGCTGCGCGAACCGGGCCCATGTCGAGACCATCTTCGTCTCTGAACCATTAAGCCGGTGAAAGTCGGCTTCGCTGAGGACTGCATATTTCGCAACCAGCTGGCCATCACTGAACGCAAACACGTTCGGTGGGATCAACCGGTTGGCCAGCGCCAGCCAGCGCCGGTCATACGCCGCGTCGTAGCTCGACACGATCAGGTAGAAGTCGAGCATCAGACCGTCGAGCTGGGTCTCGCGCAGGCAACTGCCGTAGAAGAGGACTGCCCGGCTGGCCGATCCGTGGCGAGCGGCGATGGCTTGCGCCATGGCGGTCACCCGCGGATCGACGGAAGTCAGAAGCTCTTCGCGGACGAGCTTGGCGAGCGGTTCGGCCATGCCTCAGGCGGCGAGGCGGACGAACGAAAGCGGAGGTGCCGAGCGCAGGACGATCGGATGGCCGATATCGGTTTCGAATAGTTCGCCGTCGAGGATGACGCTCGAGCTTGGCCCTTCCAAGCGGATTTCGTCTGCTTCCTCGAAGTGCACTCCGTTCAGCTTGCTTCGGCCGAGGCGTCCGGCGACGCTGGCAAACATCAGGCGAAGGATCGGCAAACGTCGTTCGTCGACCGCCAGCAGCTTCAGCGGCGCCGTTCCGGGACGGCGGATCGCACTCGTCAGCAATAACTTGTCGAGCGTGGTCACCAGCAACACCGAGAAGCGGCCGTCGATTTTGCCGTCAGGCCTGACGATCACGCTCATTGGACTCGGCTTTGGCGGAAGGAAGCGCGACCGAATGCCGAGAAGCTTCTGAGCAATTACCGCCATCGCGGTGAGGAGATGCGAGAAGCCGTTCGGCAGCCCAAGAGGATAAATTTTGTGGCGGCAATAGAGCATGATGTCAGCCAGGCCGGCACCGCCGAGGAACATCCCGATCACCGGCAGCGACTCATCGCCGTCGCGGCGAAGCGCGATCAGCTGCCGGTCGACGATATGCGGCTCCAGATCCTCATTCACGAACTGGAGCAGGCGTTCCAATGCGGCAACCGGGTCTCCGTCCGCACCGAGATCGAGTGCGATCAGGTTGGTCTTGCCGTTCGGCAGCACGGCCACCGGCGGCGGTCCGCCCGGGAAATGATTGCCATTGTGAAGCTCCGTCAACGTCGCCTGGACCGTGCCGTCGCCACCATTGATGACCAGGATGCGCGGCTTGACCCGCGCAATGGTGCGGAGCGCGTCTTCGATCTGGCTGACTTTCTCGACCTCATAATGGAAGATATCCGGCCGGTCCGCGCAGAACGCACGGATGCGCGGCAACAACGCAAGGTTGCCAGTCGATTTTGGATTCGAAAGAAGCGCGATCCGCGGGCCGCCCATCAGGCGACCGGCCCGACGGAAAGCCCCTTGCGATACTGCAGGCGGATCGTGACGGTTTGCGGCGAATTGCCGACCGTGAAGCCAGTCTTCGAGAAAGGCGCTTTGAGGCTGGTCAGTGACAGCGATGGGTTACGAGAGTAGCCGCCGCCGTCGTTGAGGTCACGCTCGCCGTTGCCATTGACGTCATGATGAACAACGACCGCGTACCGTCCCGGACCTGGAACCGGGAGGCATACATCGACCGGACTGACGGATTTCACCCGGATCTTTTCGCGGCCAAGGCGGCCACCCTTCTTCAGATAGCCTTCGTTGTTGTACAGGATCACCCTGGCAGTCCCGGTCGCCGACTTGAATCCGGACAGGTGCACGAGCACCGATGGCTTGCCGCCGGCACAATCCGGTGAGCCCTTCGCAACCACCGCCGAGGCCGGAGCAATCAGGAATGCGGACGCCACCAGGGCGAGCACAGCCGAGCAAGTTTTGGACATGATTTCCTTTGTCACTTCGTTATACGCACTTGTGAGAACAGGAGCGGACCGAGGCTAACACCTCGCCGAACATCGTCTTTTCCGGTCGGTTTGCGGCCAAAATAGGGTCTTGGGGCGACAAAAAGGTGCTGCGGTATTCGCTGATCGATCGCTACCTATCGAAGACGATTGCCGTTCCCCTGTTCGGGACGCTGCTCCTGGCAGCCATGTTGCTTGTGCTGGACAAGATGCTGCGCCTGTTCGATTTTGTGGTGAACGCAGGTGGTCCGGTCAGCGTCGTATGGCGGATGCTTGCAAACTTGCTGCCCGAATATTTCGGCCTGGGCATACCGATTGGACTTCTGCTCGGCATTCTGCTCGCTTTTCGCAAGCTGGCCCTGTCATCCGAGCTCGACGTGCTTCGCAGCGTTGGCATGAGCTATCGCCGATTGCTCCGCGTCCCCTATGTTTACGCGATCATCTTGATGGCCATCACCTTCCTGATCGTCGGCTTCATCGAACCCTATGCGCGCTATCGCTATGAGGGCTTGCGCTTCGACCTAAGGTCAGGCGCTCTGGGCGCGTCGATCAAGGTTGGCGAGTTCAACCGCATCGGCAAGCGGCTGACCCTGCGGATCGATCGAAGTCACGACGCGGGGACCCGCCTCGAGGGCATCTTCATCACCGTCGATGACAAGTCGGGGGCATCGGTCACCGCGACCGCCGACAGCGGCCAGTTCCTGGCGACGGACGACGCGGACACAATCTTGTTCCGGCTTCAGCGCGGCCGATTAATCCAGCAATCGCCGAAATTCTCGGCGCCGCGGACGCTGGCTTTCGACAGTTATGATCTACCGATCAAAATGCCCCGCATCGATCAGTTTCGCGGCCGTGGAGACGATAATCCGGAGCTGACCATCACCGAATTGATCGAACGCGCTTCCGACCCGGCGAGTACCAAGCGCCAGCGGAATGGCGCGATCGCCAACCTGAACTTTCGGCTGGTTGAAGTGGTGATGATGCTCCTGATCCCGCTCCTCGCCGTCGCGCTGGCCGTGCCGCCCAAGCGGAGCACCTCGGCGCTGGGGATCTTTGTCGGGCTGGTGATCATGGTCACCTACCACAAGGTCAACCAATATGCCGAGCAAATGGGTGCTCAGGGCCGGATCGATCCGATCTTGGCATTGTGGATCCCGTTCGTAATCCTCATCGCCCTGATTCTGTGGATGTACAGGGTTGCCGCCCATGTCCCGGGGGGGCAGCCGATTGGAGCGCTGGAGCGGGTAGCGGCGCAGATCGGCAAGCTGATCCGCGCGCTCTTGCCGAAGACGGGCGGCGCCGACTTGAGCCGCGCATGATCAACCTCCAGTTTTTCCCGTCGCGGCGGCTCGCGGTCTACATGGCGAAGCTGTTCCTGGTCCGCAGCTTCGCAGTGCTGGTGGCGCTCGTGATGATCCTGATGACGCTCGATTTGCTCGGGGAGTCCGGGAAAATCCTTGCAGTGCCAGGCAACGGTGAGGCTGAGCTGTGGACCTACGTATCGTTGCGCGTCCCCCAGCTCGTCTCACGCTTTCTCCCCTTTTCTGTATTGCTTGGGACGTTGATCACCTTCGCCGGGCTGAACCAGCATAGCGAGGTCATTGCGATGAAGGCTGCGGGCTTGTCTGCCCACCAGATCCTCGCGCCACTGATCGTTGTCAGCACACTGATTGCGGGTCTGCACTTCGCGTTCAATGAGCGGATCGTGACCGCGGCGACGCGGACGGCCAAAGCGTGGGAGGCGGTCGACTATCAACCCATTCCGCCATCCAGCGGAATCCTCAACAATGTGTGGCTGTTGAACGGCGACGACCTGGTGCGAGCCCGTTATGCGGGGGTGACCCGCACCGGATTCCGGCTCGAAGGGGTGACGCTGTATGAGCGGGAGGGCGGCGCGATTTCCCGCATCGTAACCGCGCAACGCGCAACTCCGAAAGACGGCGCATGGCGGCTGGAGGCGGTCGAGATCTATGATTCGAAGATGAACCTACGCACACGAAGGCCAAGTCTGCTGGCGCTGCAGGGCGTCGATCCTCGCCGCTTCACTCTGGCCAAAGTCGATCCGGAAGAGCGAAACTTCTTCACCCTCAGCCGCACGATCGCGGAAATGAAAGATGCGGGGCGTCCCACGACCGAGGCGCTGACGGGATATTGGCACAAACTTTCAGGTCCGATCTCAACGATCCTGATGCCTCTGCTCGCCGCCGTGGCGGCCTTTGGCCTCGCGCGGTCGGGCCAGGTCCTATTGCGGGCAACGATCGGAATGGCGCTCGGCTTTACTTATTTCGTGGTCGACAACTTCAGCATGGCGATGGGCAATGTCGGGGCTTATTCCCCGTTTCTGGCCGCCTGGGCGCCGGTGTTGCTGTTCGTTATCATCGGCGAACTCATTCTGATTCAAAGCGAAGAGTAACCCGCCCGAGCGTTGTCGCAAATCCGCCGCATTGAACCTACATGGGCGATGTTGCTCATTTGAGACTCTTTCCGAGGCGTTGGCGTGAGAAGTGAATCGTTGAAGGGCGGATTCTGGAAGAGGTCGCATCACCTCGACCGGATGACCCTGCGTGAATTGCGGGTGGCCTATTTCCAGTATCCGGCGATCATCGCCTACATCCTGCTGTCGCTCGTGGCGGTAGCGGTGTGGGTCGAATATCCCGCGTCCGCGCTGCAGACCTTGGCCTCCGCGGGGATCATCGTCCTGCTCTATCCGCTTGTCTGGTACGCGCTGCACCGCTGGGTTCTCCACTCGCGATGGATGTTCAAGGTGCCCGCGCTCGCAGCGACGTGGAAGCGGATTCATTATGATCATCATCAGGATCCCAATCATCTGGAAGTCCTGTTCGGCGCGCTCCACACCACCTTGCCGACGATCGCCATCGTGTCGCTTCCGGTTGGCTACCTGATCGGCGGGATGGGAGGCGCCGCGGCTGCATTCGCGGCCGGGCTGATCACGACCTGCGTGTATGAATTCGTCCATTGCATCCAGCACCTGGCTTACAAACCGCGGTGGGGCTTCGTCGCCGAGATGAAGAAGCGGCACATGGCTCATCATTTTCATGATGAGAACGGGAATTACGGAATTACCAACTACTTCTGGGACCGGGTGCTGGGGACGTTCTACGACCGGCCCGAACGGCCGCGGAAGAGTCCGACCGTGTTCAACCTCGGCTATACGCCCGACGTGGCGGAGCGCTATCCATGGGTGGCGAACCTGTCGGGCGGGGTCGCAACCGGACATCCTCGCCAACGCGACGCTGCTTGAGCACGCACCCGGTCACCATTCGTCCGGTCTGCAGCAAGGCGGACCGGCGGCGGTTCGTCGATCTTGCCTGGGACATCTACCGCGATGATCCAGCTTGGGTGCCGCCGCTCAAAGGGGACGTCCACGGCCTGATCGACCCGCGGCAGAACCCATGGTTCGGCCATGCGCAAGCGCAGTTCTGGCTCGCTGAGCGGGGCGGTCGGCCCGTCGGCCGGATCAGTGCCCAAGTCGATCAGTTGGTGCTCGAGCATATGGGTGCGGGCATTGGCCTTTGGGGCATGTTCGAGGCGACCGATAATGACGCCGCCGCCGCTCTGATCGCAACCGTTGAGCGCTGGCTTCGTGAGCAGGGCGTGACTGTGGCGCTCGGACCGATCAGCCTGTCGATCTGGGATGAGCCCGGCTTGCTGATCGAAGGCTTCGCGCAACCGCCGACAGTGATGATGGGGCATCATCGTTCCGAATATCGCTCCTGGATCGAGGGAGCGGGCTACGCCAAGGCCAAGGATCTGCTGACCTACGAAGTGGACATCACCGCGCCGATGGTGCCGGTGATCGACCGCTTGATCAGTGCGGGCCGGAAGAACCCGCGCATACTGGTGAGACCGGTCGACAAGTCGCGGTTCACTCAGGAGGCGGCGACGATCCTGTCCCTGCTCAACGACGCCTGGTCGAACAACTGGGGCTTCGTGCCGCTGACGGGACCCGAGATCGCCTACGCCACCAAGAAGCTGAAGCCGATCATCTATGAGGATCTGGTGCGCATCGCGGAGGTGGATGGGGAGCCGGTTGCGTTCATGCTCACGGTGCCGGACATCAATGCACTCATTCGCGATCTGAATGGCCGTCTATTCCCGTTGGGCTGGGCGAAGCTGCTGTGGCGGCTGCGCAGCCCAAGGCTGGAGCGGGTGAGGGTTCCGCTGATGGGGGTGACCCGCAAGCTTCACGGGACCAGGCTGGCGACCCAACTGGCCTTCATGATGATCGAGGACACCCGTCGAGCCGCCATCGACGGCTATGGCGCGCGGGTCGGCGAGTTCGGCTGGATCCTCGAAGATAATCAGGGGATGTTGTCGATGGCCGAATTGCCCGGCGCGCGGGTCAACAAACGTTATCGGATTTTTAAGAAGGACCTCTGAGGCTTCTGGACCGGAACGTCCGCTTTCGACCCATTGCGGTGGTTCAGTCTTCGTCCGCAATCTGGCTGTTTGTATAGGTAGCCAATAGCTCCGCTTCTCTCGCATCGTTCGCAATGTGAATGATAACAGTTTGCTCAAGCTTCACATCAGGATGGAAGGCACACTGACCGGCGAAAAATAGCGCCTCCGACAATGGTTGATCGTCGTGCCACGACGTCATCACGAACTTGTCATCAGGGATATCGCCGAAATCGAATTCTTCGAGGTTCGTCCAATCAACGGTGTCGTGCCAGTTCTCGCATTCGATCCCCCAGGCGATCACATACAAGCACCCGCTCTTCAGCAACCATTCGGCGATGCGATCACGCCATTCTTGCGTGACCTCAATTTCCGCGACGATTACTGCGCGAAATGGCGGGCACTTCAACAGCGGCGGAGAATGCCCGGGAGATAGTTGTAGATATTGCAACCCCACGCGCCGAGCTTACGGAAATTGCCCGAACCGGCAATGGGCAATGTCCGCTTTCCACCCAAAGCAGACATTCGATTACGCTAGTTCAGCTCCACCCAGGTCGGCGCATGGTCGCTGGCTTTCTCCTCGCCGCGCGCCCACCGATCGACACCCGCATCGCGGATGCGGTCGGCAGCCAGCGGGGAGCACAACAGGTGATCGATACGGAAGCCGGCATCACGCTGCCAGCAGCCCGCCGTATAGTCCCAGAAGGTGTAGAGCCGCTCGTCATCCGGATGAACCATGCGCAGGGAATCGGTCCAGCCCTGATAGACCAGGCGGCGTAGCGCCTCGCGGCTTTCCGGCTGCATCAATGCGTCATGCTGCATCGCCCTGACCGAAAAGACATCGCGGTCCTCGGGGATGACGTTGAAATCGCCAGCGAGGATGACCGGCCGCTCTTCCTGGAGCAATGTTCGTGCGTGCTCGGCGAGCCGCTCCATCCATCTGAGCTTATAGTCGAACTTCTCGGTTCCGACCGGATTGCCGTTCGGAAGGTAGATCGACGCGGCGATCAGTCCACGGACCTCTGCTTCAATGTAGCGGCTGTGGGAGTCATCCGGGTCGCCCGGCAGGCCCATTCGCCGCAGGACTGGTGTTGCGCCCTTCGCCAGGATGGCGACTCCGTTGAACCCTTTCTGGCCATGCCACACCGCGCCATATCCCGTCGCCTCAATGTCACCGATGGGTAGAGCCTCGTCGGCGCATTTTAGCTCCTGCAGGCAGGCGATGTCCGGTTGTTCCCGGCTCAGCCATTCGATGAGGCGCGGCAGCCGGGCGCGAATGCCGTTGATGTTGAACGTCGCGAGCTTCATTGGATGCACCTAGTCATTGCGAGCGAAGCGAAGCAATCCAGAACTGGATTGCCATGTCGCCTCGGGCTCCTCGCAATGACGAGATCAGACGCTGAAGGAAGAGCCGCACCCGCAGCCGCTGGCGGCGTTCGGATTGGTGACGCGGAACGCTGCTCCGCCGAGATCCTCGACATAGTCCACCGCCGATCCCTGCACGAGGTCGAGGCTCATCGGATCGACGACCAGCTTCACGCCGTCGGTTTCGACAACGGCGTCTTCGGACTCGATCTGATCGGCAAGGGCAAAGCGGTAAGTGAAACCGGCGCAGCCGCCTCCATCAACGGCGAGACGCAGCATCGCCGGCCGCGATTGTTTGGCGGCGATAGTCGCGACGCGCTTGGCCGCCGCATTGGTCAGAAAGATCGAAAGTTCGCTCACAGGCGAGAGATAGGAGTGAGGCGTGCCTCAGGCAAGCTCAGCGCGGGGAGCCGCGGTTGGGTCCACCCAGCGCCACCGTATCCATCGCGGTCCCATGATTGCCGCCGCGGCGCTGAATCGCGACCAGATAGTCGGTGGATTTCATGAATGGGATCGGGTTGACGGCGCGGCCGTCGATGCGAACTTCGTAATGGAGGTGGCTGCCGGTCGAACGCCCGGTGGAGCCCATCCGTCCGATGACCTGGCCCCGAGTAATCCGCTGACCGGCCCTTACTCCGATCGACGACAGGTGGCCGTAGCGGGTCTCAATCCCACGGCCATGATCGATCTTGATCAGATTGCCGTAGCCGCCGCGATTGTAACCGGACTCGCTGACGATTCCGTCGGCAGTCGCATAGATCGGAGTCCCGACCGGACCGGAAAGGTCAATGCCCGCATGCATTGCAGCGCCGCCTTTGAACGGGTCGGAACGAACGCCGTAGCCCGAGGTAAACGCGGCAGTCTTGACCGGCTTGTCGGACGGGACTGCGATCGCGCTGTCCTGGAGCTGGTCGAGCTTCTTCCAGCTGGTGAAGAGCGCCTTGAAGGTCGGATCAGAGGTGTTTGCGGCTTCGAAAGGGCCGCCAACCGCGAGCCGTTGCGGGCTCAGGCCAAGCTTCTGGAGCAGTGCGGCGGTTTTCTTGTAACGCTGTTCCAATTCGCGAGCGGCGGCTCCGGTTTGCTCAACCTGCGCATCCTCGGCGCGAGCGAGCGGGCCAGCAATCTCAATCGGCAGCGTGGTGAGTGCGGTGGTTTCCGGAAGCTTCGACGGATCGATGTCCTCGCCGGCAAGCATCGCGGCGAGGATTTGCTGCCGCTGTTCGATCTGCCGGGCGCGGAGCTCGGTGGCGGCGGCGAGAGCGGCGATATCCGCGTGGCGCGACGATAGGGCGGGAGCGCTGACGACTTCAGGAGTGGAGGCCAGGCGCCCGGCCGCATAAGCCGACCAGCCAATGAGCGCGAGCATGATCAGGAATAGCAGGCCCTGCACGGGGATCGACAGGCGGATACGACGAAGCTGAGCGCCGTCATGCACGAACAGGTCGCGGTTTCTGAGGAAACTCGTACCCGCAGTAATTGCTTGCGCCATCAGCCTAAATGCTCCCAATTAATTCCACGCGCGCTAACCTGCGCTAAACACAAAATTAAATTTCAGGAGCTCCCCAGCCCCGGTTGCAACAACATGGAATTGCCCGTCCATGCCGTCGAAAGCAAAACTGCCCCACAAATCCTAAAAAGTTCAAGTTTTTGTTCCTTCTAGCGGGATAAGTTGCGGCAGCCTCACGACGAACCGAGTTTTAACCACGCCCCGACGCAAGATATTCCACCCCACGCCGAACGGAATTGCTTCCAGCATTTTCTGCTTGCCATCAGTCCGATCGCCTCTATGAGCGGCGCCGGGCCACGCCGTCCCAACGCGGCGCGTGCTCTCTGTAAGGAGAGTTGAATTGACGAATCCACTTCCGCAGGTCCGGCCTGCGCGACCCTTTTTCTCCTCCGGTCCGTGCGCCAAGCCGCCCGGTTGGGAGGCCTCCAAGCTCTCAAGCCAGTCACTTGGCCGCTCGCATCGCGCGAAAATCGGCAAGTCGCGGCTCGGCTATTGCATCGATCTCATGCGGGAGCTGCTTGAGCTGCCCGAAACACACCGCATCGGCATCGTTCCGGGGTCGGATACGGGCGCGTTCGAGATGGCGATGTGGACCATGCTGGGCGCGCGTCCGGTCACCACGCTCGCGTGGGAAAGCTTTGGCGAGGGCTGGGTGACAGATGTCGCCAAGCAGCTGAAACTCGATCCAACTATCCTGCGCGCCGACTATGGCCAGCTGCCCGACTTGCAGCAGGTCGATTGGACCAATGACGTGCTGTTCACCTGGAATGGCACCACCTCAGGCGTGCGCGTGCCGAATGGCGACTGGATTCCCGATGGTCGCCAGGGACTGAGCTTCGCCGACGCGACCAGCGCGGTGTTTGCCTATCACCTGCCTTGGGAAAAAATCGATGTGGCGACCTTCTCCTGGCAGAAGGTGCTGGGCGGGGAGGGCGCTCACGGCGTCCTGATCCTCGGCCCGCGCGCAGTCGAGCGGCTGGAGACCTATACGCCGCAATGGCCACTGCCCAAGGTCTTCCGGCTGATGTCCAAGGGCAAGCTGGCTGAAGGAATCTTCAAGGGCGAGACGATCAACACGCCGTCGATGCTGGCGGTCGAGGATGCGATCTGGGCGCTCGAATGGGCCAAGTCGATCGGCGGCGCGAAGGGTCTTCAGCAGCGGTCCGACGCCAACGCCGCCGCACTCGATCGGATCGTTCAGGAGCGCGACTGGCTCGGCCATCTCGCATCCGATCCGGCCAGCCGTTCGACCACCTCAGTCTGCCTCACGGTCGAGGGCGCGGATGCGGACATGATCAAGGCCTTGGCCGGACTGCTCGAGAAGGAGCAGGCCGCCTATGATGTGGCCGGCTATCGCGACGCTCCGCCGGGACTTCGAATCTGGTGCGGCGCCACCGTCGACACGGCGGACATTGAAGCGCTCGGACCTTGGCTCGACTGGGCTTACGCACAGGTTAGGAACGGCACTTAAGCGTCATCCCCGCGCAAGCGGGGACCCAGCGTTTTCTTCTTTTCTCTTGCGCGGAGCGGGACTGGGTTCCCGCTTTCGCGGGAATGACGAAAGTATCAAAAATGACCAAACCCAAAGTCCTGATCTCCGACAAAATGGATCCGGTCGCCGCAGCGATTTTTCGCGAACGTGGAGTCGAGGTCGATGAGATCACCGGCAAGACCCCCGAAGAGCTGAAAGCGATCATCGGCAATTATGACGGCCTCGCCATCCGCTCATCGACCAAGGTCACCAAAGACATCCTCGAGCATGCCAGCCGGCTGAAGGTGGTTGGCCGCGCCGGAATCGGCGTCGACAATGTGGATATTCCGGCTGCATCGGCGAAGGGCGTGGTCGTCATGAACACGCCGTTCGGCAATTCGATCACGACCGCGGAACATGCGATTGCGCTGATGTTCGCGCTGGCCCGGCAGCTGCCGGAGGCCGATGCATCGACCCAGGCGGGCAAGTGGGAAAAGAACCGCTTCATGGGCGTCGAGGTGACCGGCAAGACGCTTGGCCTGATCGGTGCCGGGAACATCGGGTCGATCGTCGCCAGCCGTGCTCTTGGCCTCAAGATGAAGGTTGTTGCTTA
>CAMLKX010000026.1 GCA_946480515.1 uncultured Sphingomonadaceae bacterium
GGTTTGAAGCGTCCGGTTCACGTGGACCGGCGTTATTGAGATCGCATCGGCCACCTGGGTCTGAGTAACCGGCAGGTCGAACTGAACCTCATTGCTGCCATCGACTGCATCTAACCTCGTCGCCATCTCGCAGAGTAGGTGAGCCACTCGCTTCCTGGCGTCGCGGATCCCGACGTTAACGACCCATTCGGCAAGGATTGCCGCGTCCACGATGCAGTCGCGCCAGAACGCCTCGGCGAGTGCCGGATACCGCCGTGCTGCCGCCCTGATGTCCACGTGCGGAACTCGCGCGATGGTGGCACTCGAGAGCGCCTGAAGGGCGGACGTGGGAACCGGCTGCACAACCGAGTGCAGGTTACACATGTCGCCAGGCACATGCATCGCCGTAATTTGTCTCTTGCCTTCGCCATTCTGGTCGAAGCGTCCGACGATCCCCGCAACGACCAGGCACGCATGGCTGGTCTGCTCACCCAGGCGAACAAAGTCGCGGTTCGCCTGAATCTGTTCAGCGTAGCAGGGCAGGTTGAGAACCGCCTGCTGCTCTTCAGGCGTAAGGATCGAGCGGCGCGTCAGCCGGTCAAGAAAAGGCTGTAGGTTGGATTTGCTGGAGTGAGCCACGATCTGCTCCCCGTTTTGCAAGCGGGAGCACGTAGGAACTCTCAGCCACCGAAGCCTGCGGGCTACTGATCGGTGATAACCAGCTTGTAACACCGATCATGGCGATCGCCTAATGTATCAGCCGGTCTTGAGTCAGCCCTTGTTGGCGGCGCTTCCGGGGTGAGCGTCATGTCGCAAATCGACCACCTCGCCGAACGAGACACTTTGAATCAGGTTATGGTGCTGGTCCGTGATCTCGATGAAGGACGCGGTGTTGAGGTCACCCATAATCAGGTCCCCGGCCATCACGTCGCGAAGGCTCTCGGCCGCTTTGCGATACGCGGCCGCATGGTCGGCCAGCTCTACCCCCTCGTCATCCTCGGCGAACTCAGCACCGTTACACAGGTTGAAGTAGTATCGCGGCACAACTCACCCTAGTGTCACTTCGGGCAGACGGCACTAGCGTATGTTGCGCTTACTGTCCGAAATTGTGAAAAACGGACGTCAGCTGCCTTAATAGCTTCACCAACGGCTACTTGGTCGATCCAGAATGTCCCGCACCCGAGCCGCGAGGTCGGCATAACTGAAGGGTTTTGTGATCAGGTTCACACCCGGATCGAGCCGGCCGTGATGAACGATCGCATTGCGAGCGTAACCGGTTGTAAATAGCGTGTTGATGTCGGGCTGCAGCTTGGCGGCTTCCCTCGCCAGTTCCGCGCCCGTCATACCGCCGGGCAGGACAACGTCCGTGAACAGCAGATCCACCGGTCCGTGGGCCTCAAGCAGCGCGAGGGCCGCGAACCCATCAGCAGCCTCCAAAACCTTGTATCCGAGCTCACGCAGCACCTCCGCGGAATAGGCTCGTACGTCTTCATCATCTTCGCACACGAGAATCGTTTCGCTACCCTGAGCCTCAACAGCATCGAGGAGGGGTTCATCGCCCTTCTCATCAAACGTTCCGAGAAGCCGCGGCAGGTACATCTTCACCGTCGTACCCTCGCCCAGCTCTGAGTAGATTTTGATGTGCCCGCCGGACTGCTTGACGAAGCCGTACACCATCGAAAGGCCGAGGCCTGTTCCTCTGCCGACTTCCTTAGTGGTGAAGAAGGGCTCGACGGCTTTGGCTGCCGTTTGCGCGTCCATGCCGCTGCCCGTGTCCGAGATGCAAATGACGGCATACTGCCCGGCTGCCACCTCGGGATTATGTGCGGCGTAGGAATGGTCGAGATGCGTGTTCTGAGTCTCGATCGTCAGCTTGCCGCCTTCGGGCATGGCGTCGCGGGCATTGATCGCAAGGTTGATGATGGCGTTCTCAAGTTGATTGGGATCCGCCTCAACAGTCCACAGCCGGGGGGCGAGGACGGCTTCAACTTCGATCGTCTCTCCGAGGGTGCGGTGGAGCAACTCCGACATGCCCGGTATGAGACGGTTAACGTCGAGAGGCTTGGGAGCGAGTGGCTGACGTCGCGAAAACGCCAACAGCCGCTGCGTCAGTGTTGCCGCCCGCTCTGCCCCAGTGAAGGCACGCTCCGCGTAACGTTTGAGGTGCGTCGTCTCAGCAGGTCGAGGTTGCCACTGACGATCTGCAGAAGGTTATTGAAGTCGTGCGCAATCCCACCGGTGAGCTGGCCAACTGTCTCCATCTTCTGTGACTGGCGTAGCGCCTCATGCACTTCATCGAGTTCTCGCGTGCGCTGTTGCACCCTGTCTTCGAGCGTCTGATTTGCTCGCTGGGCAGCTTCGAAGAGGCGCGAATTGTCCACCGCCACCGCTGCCTGGCCAGCCAAGCCGACGACAAGTCGTTCAGAAGCATCCGTGAAGACGCCCGCATCAGGATGGCCGAAAAACAGCCCGCCGATGACTTCGCCAGTGCGAGATGAGACCGGGACGGCTAGGTAACTGCGAACGGGCAGGTGCTGCTTGGGCATCCCATTGTGTGGGGGATTCTTCCCGTAGCGCGGGTCGGCAGTGATATCGTCCGAGCGGACAACACCTTCACCGTTGAACGTGGGAGCAAAGACCTGCGTAGCTCGCGGGTGACCAAACCGATCGAAGTCCGCGCGGTCCGCCCCCGAGAGCGTGTACAGCGTCAAGCTTTCGCCGGCGTCATTGATGACATTATAGAAGAACGCCCCAAAGGTGGCGCCGATAAGTTTGACACCAGCGTCCGTAACCTTTTGCACGATTGTCTCGGTATCGAGTTCGGCCGCGACGGCGGCCCCAGTCTCGTTGAGGATCTCCAGCGAGTGCCGCTGGTTTTCGAGCTCAAACTGTGCGCGCTTCGCGTCGGTGATATCTTCGACGATCTTTAGGAAAAGCGCTGTATCTCCGTGGCCGCTGATCTTGGACAGATTGCTTCTTATCCAAACCTCGTGTCCGTCAGTACGGATGTATCGCTTTTCAAAGCTGATACGTTCGCCCTTTGGTCCAGCAGCCGCCGTGCTGAGGGCAGATACACTTATTTTGATATCGTCAGGGTGGGTGAACGCGAGGCAGCTTTGCCCTGCAAGTTGTTCCGGCGGCATACCAATGAGTTGGCCATAAGCGGTGTTGGCCGCTCTAATGCTCCAGTTAGCGTCGATCTCCAGCATGCCCACTGCAGCATTTTCGAACACGGTTCGGAAGCGCTCTTCCCCCTCGCGGAGTTGAAATTCCACGCGCCGGCGCTCCACGACCGAGCGGGTCCGCTCGGCGACGTCCCGAATGAGTTCCAACTCTTCGGCAGTCCACTCCCGCACCGTGGCATGGTTGAGGTAAAGCAGCGCAACCAGGCCGCCCTGTTCACGGATGGGCATGTTGACCACGGACTGAGCACTGATTGCCTTCAATGCACCCGCAGTGGCGGTGGTGCGCGGGTCCTCCTCGGCGTCAGCGAAAACTACCGTTTCGCCACGCTTAAGGTCTTCGATATAAGAACCATAGTCTCGAAAGTGCAGTGTCCCAGCAAGGCTCTCGATGCCTGGCGCATTCCAGTCGCGCTCGATGACAATCGTCTCAGTTTCAGTATGGATCGTTCCATAGCCTGCCCGGCTGACCTCCAATGTCCGTCCGAGCAGCTCGGCCGCGGCATAAGCGACATCGGCAGGGTCATCCAGCTCCCTGATTTTGTCGTTGAGTTCTACAAGCGTGGAAAGCCTTATTGCGGTCCAGTCCAAACCCGGACGGCTCTGTAAAATCATAAACCCCCACGCTGATAAAACTCGTCGCAGTCGGTGCCGCTGCCCATCGGGTCCTCAACCAAGTTAGGAGACTGGAGTTCCGGAGGGGCAGCTGTCTGCCGCAGAGCTAGCCCTGTGATGTCTGCTTCCGAGCCCAAGCAGACATTCGCGGGCCATTGATTAGGCCGTGATCACGACCACGAACTTGGGCACCGGAGCGGTTCTGGCCACGGGAGGCGTGCGGAACTGAGCCCCAGCAGGCGCACACCTGCAGGAGCCTCGGCCAGCAGCTTGCCCCAACTGGTCGCGTCGTTTCAGTCGAATAGGTCTTCCGGCGCCAGCGCATCCCTCCTGCCGATTGCGATTAAATGGGGGGAACGTAGCGAGGACCTACATGTTGAGGGACGAGGAGCCACTGCTCTGAACCCCTAAGAGGAGTATGTTATGAGCGAGCGTATCGCATCAGCCGTTTTCGACAGCCGTGACGAAGCCCAGCGCGCAATCGAGGAACTCCGCTCCGCCGGGGTTCGCGAAAGCTCGATCTCGGTCATCGGCCAGCATGGCGAGCACTCCAGCGCTGACGCCAACGACGACGACGACGACGTGAACAAAAGCGGCGCCGTTAAGGGGGCGCTTACTGGAGCTGGCATCGGTGGGCTGCTCGGCGTAGCAGCACTGGCAATTCCAGGTGTGGGCCCGCTCGCAGCAGCTGGGGCCATTGCCGCTTCCGCAATTCCCGAAGCAGCCGCGATCGGTGCCGGCGTGGGTGCACTGACGGGTGGTGTGTCAGGCCTGCTGACCAAGCATGGCGTGAGCGACGACGATGCCACCTACTACGAGGATCGTATCAACCAAGGCGGCATCTTTGTGTCAGTCGATACAGGGGATGCGGGTGTAGACGCGCAGACCGCTCGCGACATCCTGTACCGCTGTGGTGGGCACAGCGCGAACCGTAGCCGAGAGGCAACGGCGTAAGGACATCTGCGTAGGGGCGCCTTGTCGGTGCCCCTTCCCCTTGTTTCCTCCACTTATGCAGAACGGGCGCCCCCGGGTATCCTACGAATCTACTGAATTGTAAGAACAGCAAGATGCATTTTTCCTTTGCGAGCGGCACAACTCGGTCCGTCTCCCCACAATAGGGCTGACCTTCTTTCGAGGTGGGCATGGCGAACGATGATCCGGCCCGTACTGACCGACGAGGATGCGGGATGATCGCGGTGGGTTTGCTTTTGCTGCTCGCTTTTATTGGCTGGCTGGCAACTCAACCAACCGACTCCCGACGAACTAACGAGGTGCTAGCTGATGAAGCGGTTTGAGGATCCTTTCAGCGCACGCCTGGTGGGAATATCTCGTTCTCACTGCCATGAAGGCGCGAGTGTTAACTCGATGATGTTCCCGAGGAATAGCAATCCAGAGACCGGACGTATCGACGAGGAGAGATGTCCGCAATGAGTGGAAAGCACACATCAGTGCCGCAGCGTCACGCCGCTCTGAGTGCCTCCCTAATTGCGCCGCGCAGGTCCGCTTCGCCAAGCGGCTTATGTATGATCACCGCTTCTGGGCAACGGTCCCGCGCCATTGTCGCAGTGCCAGTGATGTAGAGAACTGTAATGGGCTTCTTGTCACAGATGCGCTGGACCGCATCGATGCCACATCCAGGCGATAACTGCACATCTGCGGTGATGAGGTCGGGGCAACGCTCGGACGCAGCCGCCACCGCTTCCTCTTCGCTGTTGGCGATTGCAAATGAGGTGAAGCCAAGTTCCCGAAGCCGATCTTCAATCAGCATCGCCGTGAACACCTCATCTTCGATTATCAGCGCGTGCATGACCGTGTCGCTCCCTCGCGCATTTGGCGGGAGCACGATGGTCTCTCAGCCGCCGACGCCAAATCATCCCGGCGATCCTCGGAGTTTACCACAAGATGGTGCGCTGACTTTCAATTGTTTCGCTATCGCTATTACTAAACGGCTGATAGCGTGCCTGAATGACGCACTACACCGCAGCGCACTTAGCTATGGCTGAGCGGCACATCCCGGAGGAGGAGTGCCACATTGCGCGCCAGGAGCAAATCCTGACTAGCCTTCGGTCAAGCGGACGCCCGACGGGCGAAGCCGAGACCCTGCTGCGATTGCTGAATGAGATGCAGGTTGAACACCACGCGGAGCGCCGGGCCATTGCTAGGGCACTTGAGGACGCAGCGAGAGCAGAATGGCCGCCACCGACGGCGTAACCGCGACAGGCCGGGTGAGCTGGTTCAATCCCGGAAAGAGATTTGGGTTCGTGAAACTTGACGGCGGTCGGGGCGACGCTTTTCCGCACTTTGACGTTCTCAAGGCTGGTGGATACTACTTCGTGCCACGGGGACGACAGTCCAGGTGCGCTTGCAGGCTGAAGGTGGCAAGCAGCGGGTCGCGGAAGTGCTTAGCGTCGACCCTTCGACGGCGCGGGCAGGAGAGCCGCCGCCCCAGCCGCGGAAGGCGAGTGGAGCCTAAGCGACGCTCCGCGATGCATCGTGAGCGAACGTTCACGACGTAAAGTCGGCCAGCGAGCTGAGCACCATTAGGTAAACACAGACTTCGCGCGTATAGTCATTTCAGCACTGTCTCCTTCGACAGCTCGGCGGTGCACGAGAGTAACTGGAGAGCTCCCGCTGTTATTGGGAGCACCGTTATGTCCTCCGAGAACTACCGCTATTTCTGCCTCGACCGAACTGGCCGTTTGCATGGCACCCAATGGCTTTCTGCCGTCGACGACGAAGATGCGATCGCTCAGATCAAGGCTAAGCACCCTGAGGCGAAGTGCGAAATATGGCAGGGCCAGCGCTTAGTAGCGCAGCTCGGCTTCGCCGCGAAGGATAACGCTGGTCGGCAGAGTCAGCGGTCAATCACCGACGCACGGCGGGTCTTTAGGGAAGGAGCGAGCATAGTCTCGCGTTGACCGCGAGATAGCTTTGACGATGCTCGCTAGGAGCACTTAACAACCACCACTTCCCTAAGCCAGAAGCAGAAGCGGTATCTCTTTTGCGACGAGCGGAACATCGGAGGGGCAGTCTTGTGTAACGTGCCGCTACGGGCACCTTACAACTGGTGGCGAACCAGCATCCGATTGTAATGGTAATTGACTTTGCTTCCTTTGCGGCGTGTCTTGCCGACAAGGAGGAGACTGCATGGCGCCGCCCACGAGAGAAGAGTTTCTGAACAACCTTTATCGCATGAAGCGGGACTGTATCGGGTTCATGGAAGAGGCAGAACGTCGAGGGGATTTCCGGGAGGTTGGAGAGTTCAAAGAGTATTTGGAGCGAGTCGAGTCAATGATCGACCAGAGCGGGGGTGATCCCGACACGCAGAAAGCGGACCTAAGCGGCTGACCTGGATTGCTGCTCATTCGAAGTTGAAGATTTCTGAAGCTCCTGGGCTCGACATAGGAGCATCCTCCGCCCGCTTACTAAGTGCGGATAGGATTAGCGCGACTTCCGCACTGTCCTCGCTTTGCGGGCAGCATACCGGGCATCTCGTGCGGCCTTCATCTCTTCGGGAGTGGAAGGCTTTAGTCTAGCAGCTTTTAGAGCCGCAGCAGCGTCTGCCGCCGCAAGTTCCGCCGCTTTGATGGCCGCTTTTTCGGCTTTCGCGACGGCCTTTTCCTGAGCTTTCGCAGTGCGCTCCCCCGCCAGAGCTTCCTCGCGCATTTCGCGCTCTTGCCGACGCGATGCTATCAGTGCCGGGTCGACCGGGGGTTTGGCCTTAAGTTGATCAAGCGCCTTCTGTTTGGCCTTGGTGGCCGACGCGACACGGTCCTGAAACGAGGGGTCTTTGAACGAAGCCAAGAGCTACTCCTTGAATTGGCGGTGGGCGACTATTCAGTCGCCGAATGGCACTTCTGCGAAGAGGTCTCTCAATGCTCGCGAAGAGAAAGCGTGACGGCACGCGTACTCCGCTGAGCAGCACCTAATGCCCGACTATTGCGGCAATGGGCGATCAGCGCGAGATATTGGGCGCAGACGCATGTTGCCGCCCCGGTAACTTACCAGAGCGGTGTAACGGGGCGATGCTTTTCTCTCGCCTCTTCCACGCGCATGATCTTGGATTTCGCTTTTTGCCGGAGGACCTCGGCGCCGCTTGCACTACTACAAACCAGCCGAACACCTCCACCGGGCAGCGATTCAATCGCCGACACGGACACCTTTTCCTTGGCACAGAGGTCCTGTGCATGGCGTTCGCTCAGCGCGAGTTGCATTGCCCGGCTCATCCGCAGTCACCTTCAGCCACCTTACGGGCGGCATCCGCGACGCGGTAGATGTGAGTCCTGCGCACCCGATCTGCCATGGTGTCCCAGGCTGAAGCTGCGCTCAGGCAACGCTCGCGAACATTGAGGAGATTACTGCCTTCCGCTTCCGCCCGGCAGGCGGCGGCCCGTTCTTTGTAGAACTCTAATGTCGACATCAGATTTGGCCTGCTTGAGGAGTAGGCCCGCTCCACGACGTCCGCGGAGCGGGGATGCAGCTTGGTTACGCGTTCTTCAGGTTCACGGCACTTGCGCGGCCGCGACGATCGTTTTCGAGATCGTAGGTCACGCGCTGCTCACGGTCCAACGTACCCATCCCAGCGGCCTCGACCGCGCTGATGTGCACGAATGCGTCGCCACTCCCGTCCTCAGGCTGAATGAAGCCATAGCCTTTGTCGATGTTAAAGAATTTCACGGTTCCGGTGGTCATTTGATGTTTCCTTCTGTGGCGGACCGCCAATTGGCCCCCTAATTGCTAGGAGAGGCGAGAGAAGGAAAAGGAGCCGCAAAGCGCCGAGAACCGTCTGATTGCGACTAGTAGCGCTACCTACCTAGCGGTGACTGCTGGGATTTACAATAACGCACGCCAGCTGCCCTCATGGAGTCCGGGCGAACGGACCCCATTGCTGGTATCATCGTCGACCGATGGGCGGAAACGGGCAATGCGAGCTGGAGCTCACGACACTAGTCGAAGATCCAGTTTGCACCTGACGAGTCTCAGGCGGGGTGCTGCCGGCCTGGCTTCCCGTGGCACATTGCGCAGTGCGCGCTCGGCTTCGCCACCATGGATGCTGGCGATCCTGTCTTCTCGGATGATCATGGGGCCCTCTGCGTTCCAGTGAGCTGAGCAGGCTCCGCCAGGTAACGGTCGACTGCCTCAAGGCCTTGGTCACTCGCAAGCGCCAGGCGCAACGGCACGTCGCCAAGCTGGTGATGATGGCCGTTGAGAAAGGCGATCATGGTGTCGCGGTCCCGGAAGGCTGCCCACGCACTCTGAATGAGGCGGTTCTGGCGATCTGCTTCTTCAATGGTTGGTCGAACCGTTGGTCGATTACGCCGCTGCCCCGCTTGCGGTTTTCTGAAGCTATTCTGATGGAGATCCATGGGGTGCTCCCGATTGTAAGCGGGAGCGCGTGAGTCTCTCAGCCGCCAGCGCCTACGAGCGATTGCTGGCGATTACCCGTAAATAGGACTTGCCGGGCGCAAGCGCCAGAGGTCCAGCCACTTTGCGGCGATTAGGCGAATGACATCCCGCATGGTACAAGAAGGGATTGGGCGGCTTCTTTCGTAAGCTTCCGCCTAGCTGAGAGACCAACTGTGCTCCCGCTTACATGTCCGGGAGAACCCGCGTGGACCTCAATTATCTCTATGGTCGCCAGCAAGTGGAACTCATGCGAGCGGACCGCGCTCGTTGTGGCTCTAGCCGCAGCTCGCATCGGAGGCTCGCCGCCCTTTACGGCGAACTGATCAAGCGCAAAACGCTGCCGATACGGCCGCCATCTACCCTCTTGGCGACCATCGCCGGAGGAACGCAATGATCTTGCCGGGGCATCCGCAAACGGAGCAGGCCCGCGCACGGGAACGGTGGGATAATGAAGGAGGGCACACCACGGCGCAGACTCCGGCGGACCCGGATGCGCTGGAGGTGCAACTTCAGCAGATCGGGCCGGTTCACCTGACTGTTTATGACTGGGGAGGATACCGCTACTCCCATCCGTGCGACGCGCTCGCTGCCGCAAAGCGCGCTACTCGATGAGCCGCGTCGTCAATCTCCGGCTGCCTTCGACCGAGGTTGCGCAACATTGTCTAGCTGCAAACATCAGTCTTTCGGTGCTGGAAGAGCTGCCGGACGGCGGGGTGCGAGTTGTATGCTCGACCATCGAGGGATCAGACGAGGTGCGGACGAAGTTTGCCAAGCAGATCATCCGCGAAGAACCTCGCCGGAAGCTTTTCAGGCTGGCTCGCACGCTGTGGTGATTGCCGACGATGCTGGAGAGAACCTGATCCTCGGCTACTGGCACGAATGGGAGATTGCAGGACGCGAGCGCCGCGTGGTCCTTTGCGTCGAGACTTGTCTCGATTTGGACCCCGAAGCCGAAGGTTTCGCGGCCGGGCAGCTGGACGCACTCACTGAAGCCGTCATGAGATTGCAGCGGGAGAGCGCCAGCCCAATCGATCTCGTCAGGATTATCCCGACCGAACCCGACTAGCCCGCCGCACCTTCGTAGGCGGTACATCGACACACCGTCTTGAATCGGGTCACTCACGAATAAGCCCAATGTGGATACCTTCCCTATGTTGTAGTCTCGGCTGCAGCGCAGGTTTCACTTCAAACCCTTCGTCTAGTTGCGAGATTATGGATCGAACCGAGAAAAACTATCTTCGGCAGCGCGAGAAGATCGAGCGCGCAGCAGCGGAACAAGCCAGTTCGGTGTACGCTCGAAGGGCCCATCAGGAACTCGCTCGTCAATATTCAGCGCTTCTGGCAATCCGATCGCCTAATTAATTAAACGCTTTGATCTCTTTTCGCGCGAACGTGTAAATTGAGTTACTGGGCAGGGGCTTAAGCTCGGACCTGTTGGAGCCGGATGGCTTGGTAAGGTAAACAGCGACCGATCGGTAACGCATAACGCCCGAAGTTTGGGTCTGGTGGTGATCGATTCCGCATTCGGGCGCCCCCTTTGGTTGCAGGCGCTACCAGTCGCAATCGAACGGTCTTCAGGCGCTTTGCGGCTCGTCATTCCTCTTTCGTTGCTCCCAGCCCGAAAGGACCGGGGCGGTCTAAGGCTTCATTGCCTCGGAAGACGGGGGCAAAGATGTGTTCGTTCACGTTACCGGCGTTGAGCGAGCAGGGATGCGCTCGCTGCAAAAGCATCAGCATCAGCTACGAGCTGGAGCAGGATCGTCGCGGCAAAACCAAGGGCGTCTGTTAACTCGAGGCAAGCGAACGCGTTCACTGGCCTAGCGGCGCCTTGCGCCGGGCGTTCCCTGCTGTCACCGGCGTGGACATGGACCTCGAAATCAGAATCGCGACCTGGACCGACGTCCACGGAATGCACAGGATCCGCACGAGAGTGCGAGAAAATCGCCTTTCCCTGACCACGACGATCAACGAGCAGAGTTACCTGCACTACGTCGGTGCATGCAGCGCTTGGGTAGCAGAGGCCGATTCCAGGTTACTTGGTTTTGCCGCTATCGATGCTCGCTCAGGGTCAATCTGGGCACTGTTCGTTGACCCCGTTGCCCAACGCCGGGGAGTTGGTCGAGCCTTACACGCTCAGATGCTGACGTGGGCCAAGAGGCGCGGCATCGGTAGGCTTTCATTAGGCACTCAAGAGGGTAGTCGCGCAGTGCAGTTCTACAAAAGAGCGGGTTGGCGTCAGGTCGGCCTTACGAACGACGGAGAAGCTCTCTTTGAAAAACGCCTCTGATGGCCGCTTCAGCTAGAATTAACGGTGCGGCGAAAGGCGTGCCACTATTTCACGATCGCGCTAAATCGTGGTCGTAAGCCATGCGCGCCTGAGAGCCCCTGTGCTCCCGCTTGCCGGGGAAGAGCACGCTACGTAATGCCTTCGTATGAGCTAAGAAGCTGGTCCGGTGCTGGTATCTGCAATGTCTAATCGACCCATTGAAGCCTCCAGATTGCTCGGCGGAATCCGTGCACCCAGAAGAAAATCTCGAACCAGCAGCGCAGCCTGCAAGCTAAGATGGGCAACTGAGGACGTCGGGTCCGCGTCGCACAGTTACCGCGTCTCGAAAGAGCATGACATGGACCACGGAACCACTTTCGTCGCGCACATCGATATGATGCTGCAGATCGATCCTCCCATGTTCACCGACGCTGGCCTGAACCATCGCCCGTGCTTCGCGGAGAGCATGCGCTTTCGCTGCACTCAAGTCTGGCAATTCGCGACCCTCCTCGTCGGAAGTGGCGATATCATTATGAAGATCGAAAAAGTAGCGGGGCATCAGGCGCAAAAGCGCCGGAACGTAGTAGGTTGCGCGAACTGATGTAGGTTAACACTATCGCAGAGGAAGCCATCACGCCGGAACGAATTGTCGCCTTGGGCCTTTGAATCGTTCACTACCGACTACGGCGATGCTCTAAATGGGGAATCCTCCCCTGGCTGCAGCGCGGAGGATGGATGCCGGTCAATGTGAGCTTGGGGGAAGGTTCTTTCGAGAACTTCACTGTCTATGTCGAGGGGGTGTGGGAGGTAGTTCCCAAGGTGGGTGAATACATCACTCTCGATCGGCGTGACGGAAACCTAGCGCACTGGGCCGTAGAGGCAGTGCGCTATATCGTTGATCGGGGCGACGCGCTTGCAAGAGTGGAAGTGCTCGTGAGCGAAACTGGCCGGGTACGTGGGGGTGCGACTAGGCGACGCTGATGCGCGAAGGTTCGTTGGAGCGGTCGGCCGCAGGTTCACTTAACTGCAACAGCCTTTCAACCAGTCCCGGATATATTGGCTGCCGCGCCCATTCGTTCACGCGACGCGAGCCGGGCGGGACTCACACCTCTCTTCTCCCACCCCGCAAAATGGCCAACCCACGTTTGGTTCGGCCGCGTAAGTCCCGGCACTTACAAACCCGGGGAGCGCGGGCTCAATCAACAAAAGGCACAAGAGCCCGCAACCGATCACCATCGGTCGCGATGAATGCAGGGACAATTAACCCTTCGTCCCTAGAGCGGTCCGGCGTCAGCGATTCGGCGGTGACGTACGGTCGGGCTGATGGAGTCGGTCTCTCCCTCGGGGCTCCTCGCCCGGCCACACCCTTTTGGATGCCTTGGCTTGAACGGAACTTCGGGATGTCCGCAATGGGTCGAAAGCAGACATTGGATACGGAGGCGCGGACCGCTCGCGGTCCCGATTACTAGGCTATCGATTGGGCAGTCCGGCGTTCAGGGATGGTTTAAGGCCGCTGTCACATTCAGCAGGGTCTGCTGGCGTTTTCGGGTCTGGTACTCACCGCCACAACAAGGAGTTCGCACCTTGATCTGACCGGACGGCGCTGACTTAGCCCACATGAGAAAAGAGCGAAGCAGAAATCATCTGCTTCGCTCTCAACCTTCAGACTAGCTTATTGATGAAGTTCAGCCACGCTCCGGCGGCGGCGGAGGTGCAGCCTCCGTTCCGCCGAAGCTGATCCGTACCCCACCCGATCCGCCATGGCTGGTCAGATCGTCGCGGAACGTCCCCTCATACCC
>CAMLKX010000027.1 GCA_946480515.1 uncultured Sphingomonadaceae bacterium
GAATAGCGACTGCACCGCCTCGGCCAACACATGCGCGAAGTCATGGCGCACCAGCTCCAGCGCATCACGCTCATCCTTGGCGGTGACAAGCGCGAGGGCGGAATCCTGTTCCAGCGGCCGGTTGAGGTCGCGCAGCTCGCCGTCGACCTTTGCCGCAAGCGCGGCCTTCGCCAGCCCGGGGCCGATCGCGGCGGCAATCTCCGCCGGGGTTGTTCCTTCGGGGACTTCGCGAATGGAACCGTCGGGCAGGGTAATCTTGAACATCAGGCTCATGGCGGACGGCTGTAGCCGCGACACGAGAAGCCCTCAACCGTGGAAGGGAGCCGCTCCGAGACGCTTGCCAACCCCAGCCATTCACTGCACGTTCCGGCGGCTCGGGTGGGGGTTCGAGGCATGGATGGTTATCGGGCGTGGCACGCCGACGATGTGGATCGTGCGATGCGGTTCACCGGCAATTGGAAGGACTATCTTCCGATCGCCGCGACGAATGTCCTGCTGATTATCGTCACCCTCGGGATTTATCGCTTCTGGGCGAAAGCACGTGAGCGGCGATATCTCTGGAGCCGCACGCATTTCATCGATGATCAGTTCGAATGGACCGGAACCGGCAAGGAGATGTTCGTCGGGTTTCTGTTCGTGGTCGCGATCCTGCTGCCATTTTTCCTGTTCGTGCAGTTTCTGTTTCCGGCGCTGGTCGCTCGGGGGCAGGAGGAAGAAGCCGGCGCGGTCATGACCCTGTTCTACATCGCATTTTTCTACCTGGGCGGAGTCGCGCGCTTCAGGGCGCTCCGGTATCGCCTGACGCGCAGCTGGTGGCACGGCATCCGCGGTGGATCCGACGATCCGGGCTGGAACTTCGGTGGCGAGTTTCTCGGTCGCCACCTGTTGTCGGCGATGACCCTGTTCATCCTCTTTCCATGGGCGGCGACCCGGCTGTGGAACTCACGA
Source organism: uncultured Sphingomonadaceae bacterium (assembly GCA_946480515.1). The sequence continues at coordinate 949 of CAMLKX010000027.1, forward strand.
TGGAACCGCATGAGCTTCGGCCCGCTCCAGTTCAGGGTGGACCTGACGGCAGAGGGACTGAAGGGCCGGTGGTCGCTCCTGTATCTCGTGCCGGTCGCAGCGATCATCCTGGCGATTGTGGCGGGGGCCGGGATCGTGGCCACTGCCGGAGGGCAGCCGAACCCGTCGTTGATCGGCGTGATCATCAGTATCGCGCTGCTGTTCTATTTAGCCATCCCGCTCATCACGTTGCACTGGTTCGCGAAATTTTATCGCCGGGCGGCGGAAGAAACCTCGCTCGGTGACCTGCGCTTCGGCTTCGATGCGACCACGCTGCAATGGCTTGGGCTGTTCGTCGGAAATCTTGCGCTGGCCGTTGCAACGCTGGGCTTCGGGATTGCCTATTGGGGCTATCGCCGCTGGGCATTCATGGTGCGTCATCTCCACGTTTATGGCGAAGTCGACCTCGCGGCCCTCCGCCAGTCGCAGACATCTGCACCCGCCGAAGCGGAAGGGTTCGCCGACGCATTTGAACTTGGCGCGATCTAGGACGGTGGCGGATGGCGCCATCCTCTATGATGGGGTGACAGCGACCCCGCACCTGGTGAGCCCGGAAGCGGAAAATGGTCAGCTTGTCCTCGTTACTGACGTGGGGGAGCGGCTCTCGGTTGATCCCAGCCTGCTCGTCCGGCTTGATGGTGGTGGATCGGCATTGCGGCTCGGCCGCAGGGATCGTCCCGGCTGGCGCTTGACGGTTGCGGGTCCGGTGGATCCCGCGATTGCCGCGCTGCTGCCAGACCGCGAGCGCTATGGAGCGTGGATCGACCGGGTTGGTTTGTTCTGGGCAGCCGCCGCCTTCGCCGTGGTTGCCGGGCTAGTCGTAGCGGCTGGCTACTCGGCTCCGGCGTGGCTGGCGCCGCTGGTGCCCTCGTCGTGGGAACGCGACCTCGGGACGGCCCTGGTCGGCGACTTTGGAGACAACCGCTGCAGCAGCCGCGACGGCGATCGGGCACTCGCCACTCTCGTCCGGCGGGTCGCTCCAGATGCATTCGCTGCCGGTCCGGGTCAGGTGAAAGCGACCGCGCTCGACATCGGCATCTTCAACGCGGCCGCCCTTCCCGGCGGGCAGATCATCGTCTTCCGCGGGGCCTTGGCAGAGAGCGGCAACGCCGAGGCGATGGCCGGGATCATCGCCCACGAGATCGCCCATGTCCGCCGCCGGCACGTGACCCAGGCGCTGATTCGGGAGCTTGGCATCGGCGCGCTCATTCGTCTGTTTGCCGGCGGAATTGGCGCTGATGCCCAGATGCTGATTGGCCTCAGCTATACCCGCGCCAATGAGGCGGAAGCGGACGAAGACGCGATCGCAATGCTCAAGAACGCCGGGATCGATCCGCGACCGACCGCCGCCTTGTTTTCACAGCTGGCCAAGGTCGAGGACGAGGATCGAATGCTCGACGCCGAGTTCCTTGCCAGCCACCCGGGAACGCGCAGCCGCGCGGCCAAGTTCGCGGCCTCCTACGACAAGCGCCGACCGTACCGGCCGGCGCTCTCGCAGCAGGAATGGGACGCGCTGGCAGACATCTGCTGGAAGCGGCCCGCCAAGACTTAGCGCTAGTCGCCCAGCCGGGTACGCACACCCACGAACACCGCTCTTCGTTCCACCGGCGTGAAAATGCGCCGCTGGCTTTCGGTGAGACTCGAATAATCGACCACCGCGCTGATGTCGCCGACCGCCTTCTTCGCGGTCAGATTGCGGGCATCGACGAAGAACTCGATCGAGTCGTCGAGTGACACGGCGGCCGACACGTTTACCAACGCATAGCCCTTGCCCCGGAAGCTGTTCGCGTAATCGGCCCAGGCGCCTTTCGGAACCCATTCCACCTCCGGCGTGATGTGCCATTCGGAAGGGCCGAAGCGGACCCCGGTGCGGGCGAGATGCTTCGGGATGACCGGCAGCCGGTTGTCGTCAAACTGCGCGTCGCCGCGAAAGCGGAAGTCGCTGTACTGATAGACCTGCCGGAGCGCGGCCCAGCCGGTCAGCGGTAATTCCAGCCCCGCCTCAATGCCCTGGTGCAGCGTCCGGTCGGCGTTGAAGGTCGAGGCGGGGATGTCCGGATCGGTATTGAACTGCAGCAGTTCCTTGCGCACCGCCGCGCGATAGACGCTGAGATCGAGCTCCACCGGGCCGAGCTGTCCCCGCGCACCGATCTCCCCGGTCCAGGCATGCTGGGCGTCGAGTGGAACGAAGGCGGCAAGCTGAGCAAGCTCAATGAAGCCGGGCAATTCATGCGACCGGCTGACGTTCGCGAACAGCTGAAGATGGTCGCGCGGTTTCCACAGCACACCGAACCGGGGCGAAAGCTGATGAAACCTGGCCTCGCCGTTTACTGAGAGCGGGAAGATCTGCTCCTGCCGGCGCATGCCGCTGGTGTAGATCAGTCCGCCAATCAGGGTCGCGTCGCCAAGCGCGAACCGGGCCTCGCTATAGAGATCGACGGTTCGGGCCCGCTGATCCGCGCGAAAAGTTGGCGCTCCGCGCTTGCCGTCGAGGTTGACGAAGCGCCGGCTGTCGACGGTGCCAAAACGCGCGGTTGCTCCAGCGAGCAATGTTAGCGGTCCATGTTCCCATCCGCCGCGGGCGAACAGGCCCGTGTCGAGCGACTCCTGATCCACCACCCGGAAGATCGGGTGGTGGAGGCTCTTGAGGTTGACGAATCCGCCGCCCTCGAGCGCGACCTCGCCAAGGTTCACGGTGGTTCGGTTCTGCACCCGAACCGAATCGATGTTGCGCTGCTGGTCACCGACGAAATTGCCTGTGCGCGGACTGATCAGGGCGGTGTCATAATCGAGGTTGCCGGGAAGCTCCTGACGGAGCCGATTGAGGCTGACGTAGAAGCGCGTTGCGGCGTTGGCACCGAGCGCAATTCCGAGGTTGGAGTTGAGCCGCAGCCCGCGTCGTTGGGCATGCTCCCGGTCGCCATTGGAGCGGTCGTGGGACAGGGCCAGCCAGCCGTCCGCGCCTTGGGTCGAGAAGCCGGCGCTTGCCAGTGCGCGGAGCGTGGTGAAGCTTCCTCCGTCCGAGCGAAAGCGGAGCCCTGGCGCCGAGCGGCCGGTCGGCGTGACTCCGTTGATTGCTCCTCCCAGGGTGGTGCCGCCGAAGCGGAAGGCGTTGGCGCCGCGATAGACTTCCAGCCGATTGAGCAGGGTCGGATCGAGTTCCTGGAAGTCGCCGTTGTCGTCGGCGAGGTTGATCGGGATTCCGTCCTGCAGCAGCGTGAGGCCGCGCATGTGGAAGCCACGGCTGATTCCAGACCCGCGGATCGACAGCCGCACTTCCTGCCCGAAGCGCGGCTGTGCGTAGACGCCGGGCGAAAGGGCGAGCGCATCGCGCAGCGAGACCGCCGCCTTATCCTGATAATCACTGGCGGTGACGAGGTCGGTCCCGCCAGGCCGGCCTTCCAGTTCTTCTGCTCCTTCGGGCAAGCGGCGGCCGGTAACGAGGATCACGTCGGTTGGGGCGGCTGCAGCACCTGCAACCGCGGTCGCCGAGGCAGCAGCCGCCCCGGCGAGAAGTTCAATCAGCATGCGAAAATTCCTGACAAAGATGGCTGCGGACGCAGCTCGACGGCCCGCGCAAGCGCGGGCGACAGCAGGTGTCAGATGAGTGTAGGCGGTCCGGTTGCCGGAGGCGGAGGCGCGGCGAGTGTGCGAGTGACTGCTGCTGGTGCGAATGCCCGCTGTTCGACCAATGCCGGGAGTTCCGTTGGACTCGGCGCGGCAGCAATCACCGGCAGGTCAGCGGCCATCGCGGCGAAAGCGCAGATCGCGGATGAGGCTTCGCCGTTGTGCTGTGGCGTCTGCGGTGGCTCGGCAGGCTGGTGATGACTGCCGTGCTCAGCCGAGCGGGCATGATGCTCCGCGTGAGCCGCCTCAGGCGCTGGCTGCGGGACAACACCGCTGCACCAGGTCAGCGTGATGCCCTCGTGAGAAATGACCGGCATCCAGCCCACGGGGACCAATCCGCGCAAGCCGAAGCCGAGCAGCAGGAGCAGTGCCAGCAGCGATGGTGTGGTGGTAAAGCTCCGGATCCAGGTCACGGGGCCGCTCCCTAGCTGCTCAGCCGCGCTTAGCAAAGCTGACCGCGATTTGCGGCTCTTCACGAATCGGCGGCGGTTTGCGAAAAATCGGCCGATGACGTCCACTCTCGACCTGATCACAAGCCAACCGCCGATCGACATGCTCGCGCTGCCTGACGGCCGGCGCATCGCCTATCGCTATCGTCCGGCGCTAGCCGCGCAGGCGCAGCAGCAGACGCTGGTCTTCCTCCCCGGCTACGCATCGGACATGGAAGGCTCGAAAGCGCTCACCCTCGACGGTTTCGCCGCTCGCGAAGGACTTGCGCTGCTGCGGTTCGACTATTCCGGCTGCGGCTCGTCGGAAGGCGAATTTGCGCGGGGAACGCTGCTGCGCTGGCTCGAGGAGGCGCTGGCGGTGGTCGATTCCATCACCCGCGGTCCCTTGATTGCGCTCGGCTCATCAATGGGCGGCTGGCTCGCGCTGCATCTGGCGCTGCAACGTCCAGAAAGGGTGCGCGGCCTGATCGGGATCGCTGCCGCACCGGATTTCACGGATTGGGGCTATACCAGCGAGCAGAAGGAGCTGATCGAGCGCCGCGGCAAGCTGGAAATCCCCAACCCTTACGGACCGGAGCCGGCGGTCACCTATCGCGAGTTCTGGCGGAGCGGGACCGAATTACGACTGCTCGACACGCCGATCGGCCTGCGGGTGCCCGTTCGGCTGATCCACGGCGACGAGGATCGCGAGGTGCCGGTCGCCATTGCGCTTAAGCTGCTGCAACAGCTCCGTTCAGCCGATGTGCAGTTGACTCTGGTCAAAGGCGGCGGTCACCGCCTGTCCGAACCGCACGAGTTGCAACTGCTGGTGCGGACCGTCCGCGCCTTGCTGGAGAGCGAGCAATGATGTTTTCGCTGTTGATTGCCGCCGCCGTTGCCGCGGCGCCTCCGCAGCCGGCCGACTGCTCCGCCCACACCGGCTCGCAGGCTGCCCTGTGCCGGGCGCTGGCTGCCTCGGCGGAGAAGCGCTTCGCCGACGCTGCCCAGGCGTTCGAGGCGGCGGCATCGACCATGTCCGGCAAGCCGGAAGAGGCGCGGGCGCTCGCTGCAGCCGGCAACATGTGGATCGCGGCCGGCCAAGCCGGGAAGGCGGCGCTCGCCCTCGATCGGGCGCTGGCCGGGCCGGCTCTGGTCGCCGAACAGCGCGGCGAGGCACTGCTCGACCGCGCGCGAGCGGCGGAAGCCCAAGGTGATCTCAAGGCCGCGCGGAGCCGGATCGGCGAGGCCAGCCAGTTCATCGCTGAAGATCCGTTCCTGTGGTATTTCTCTGCTGCGCTGGCTCTGCGCGAGAACGATGTCGCAGCGGCCAAGCTCGCCATCGGCCGGGCGCTAACCTTGTTGCCCAATGATGCCGCGATTCTGTTCGAGGCCGGCCATGTCGCTCATGCAGCGGGGGATGAGCGTTCCGCGCGTGATTATTGGGAGCGGGCGAAGGCGGCAGATCCGAAAAGCGCATCCGGCATTGCTGCCGCCCAGGCGCTGGCGATCGCCCCAGTGCCGATGCAGGTCGAGAAGAAGGCGCGCTGATGCGCTTTCTGCACGCCATGCTGCGGGTCAGCGACCCCGATGAAGCAGTCGCCTTTTTCCGCCTGCTCGGCCTGGAAGAGCGGCGCCGGAAAGAGGTACCCCAAGGCCGCTACACGCTGATTTTCCTTGGCGTGCCGGGAGATCAGGGCGGCGAGGTTGAGCTGACCCACAATTGGGATGAGAGCGGCTATGGCGGCGGGCGCAACTTCGGCCATCTCGCCTATGAAGTCGACGACATCTACGCGACGTGTCGCCGGCTTGCCGAGGGCGGACTGGTGATCAACCGGCCGCCGCGGGACGGTCACATGGCCTTCGTCCGGACTCCCGACGCGATCTCGATCGAACTGTTACAGAAGGGCGAGCCATTGCCTCCGGCGGAGCCTTGGGCATCCATGCCGAACAGCGGGGAGTGGTGAGCGAATGCCGGGTCTGCTGCTCAACATCGATGTTCCCGATCTGGCGGCAGGTGAAGCCTTCTACACCGCGGCGTTTGGGGTGACCGCAGCCAGGCGCATGGGCGACGATTTTCTGGAGCTCATCGGGCTCAATGTGCCGCTCTACCTGCTGAAGAAGGATGCCGGAACACCAGCGGTACCGATGGGGGGTGCAAATCGCGGCTTTGACCGGCACTGGACTCCAATCCATCCCGATATCGCGGTGGACGAGCTCGATGCCGCGATCGACCGCGCGGTGAGCGCAGGAGCGACCGTTGAGGTTCCCGCTTGCGATGCACCCTACGGGCGGATCGCGATGCTCGCCGATCCGTTCGGCCATGGCTTCTGCCTGATCCAGTTCAATGAGGAGGGTTATGACGCCATCACCGCCTGACGTGGTCGCGGTTCCGGCCCTGTCGGATAATTATATCTGGCTGCTGCACGACCCGATCGAAGGCGCTACCGCGGTCATCGATCCGGCGGAGAGCGGTCCAGTGCTGGCTGAAGCGGAGCGGCGCGGCTGGCGCATCACCCATATCCTCAACACCCACTGGCATCCGGATCATGTCGGCGGCAATCTCGCAATCAAGGCGGCGACCGGATGCGAAATCGTCGGTCCCGCGGGTGAAGCTGACAAGATTCCCGGCCTCGACCGCGCGCTGGGCGAAGGGGATGAGGTCGGGGTTGGCGCACTGACGGCAAGCGTGTGGGAAATGCCCGGCCATACGCTCGGCCATATCGCCTATCTTTTCCGCCAGGACCGCCTCGCGTTCGTTGGCGACACGCTGTTCGCGATGGGGTGCGGCCGGTTGTTCGAAGGTTCGCCGGAACAGATGCATCACTCGCTGCAGCGGCTGGCCGCGCTCGAGCCGGATACGAACGTTTATTGCGCGCACGAATACACTCTTGCCAACGGCCGGTTCGCGGTGACCGAGGAGCCGGAGAACCCGGAACTTGCGCAGCGGCTTACGGAAGTGATTGCAGCTCGCGACGCCGGGAAGATCACGATTCCGACCACCATCGCGCGCGAACGGGCAACCAATCCCTTCCTGCGGGTCTCCGACGCGGCTGAGTTTGCAAGAGTGCGCGCGGCTAAAGACAGCTTCCGTTAAGGACGGCGGGAGCAAGCTCCCCGGCTGGAACGTTACGTTCGAACTTTGCGATGAAAACTCGCAGGAGTTGCCTGATGCGATACCTCGTCCCACTGATCGGAGTGGTCGCACTCGCTGGTTGCACTGCCTCTGCTGCCGACCAGCCGCGAACTGCCAAAGCCGAAACTCGCCTGGCGAAAGCCCTGGAGGGGAAGACCGCCGGCAGGGCCGTCAGCTGCCTGCCGCAGGGCGGTGGCTGGGACATGGACGTGATCGACGACAACACGATCCTGTTCCGGCGCGCCGGCACCATTTTCCGCAATGATCCACAGGGCGGGTGCCGCCCGCTCGGCAGCGGCACTTATACGCTGGTCACCCGTATTCACACCGGCAGCCTGTGCAACGGCGATATTTCGCGGGTGGTCGATACCTCCACCGGAAGCATCGCGGGGACCTGCTCCATGGGGGATTTCGTCCCCTACCGCTAGGAGCGGTAAAGCTGGTCGAGCGTGGCGCCGTAGCGTTCACGGATCGCATGCCGGCGGATTTTGAGCGACGGTGTCAGCTGCTGATTTGCGACCGAGAATGGCTCTTCTGCGATGGTGAAACGCCGCACCCGTTCCGTTACGCTTAGCGAGGCATTCACCCGGTCAACCGCGGCCGCAATGGCCTGACGGTCGCGGTCATGCTCTTTGTCCGGAACCAAAAGGGCAACGAGGTAGGGCCGCTTGTCGCCGTGGACCATGGCTTGCGCAATTTCGGGCTGGAGCGTCAGCAGCCCTTCGATCCGCTGCGGCGAGACATTCTCCCCCTTGTCGTTGACGATGATGTCCTTCTTGCGGTCGGTGATGACGATCCGGCCGCGATCATCGAAGTGGCCAACGTCGCCCGACATCAGCCAGCCGTCCACCAGCACCTTGGCGGTCTCGTCCGGATTGTCCCAGTAGGCGTGCATTACATTTTCGCCGCGGATCATCAGTTCGCCGTCCTCGGCCACTCGCACTTCGGTGTTGATGAGCGGGGAGCCGACGCTGTCGATCCGCATTCCGGCGGAGGGACGATTGCAGGTGACCACCGGCCCGGCCTCGGTCTGGCCATAGCCCTGCAGCAGGGTCAGGCCCATCGCTTCGAAGAACAGGCCCACTTCGGTATTCAAGGGTGCTCCGCCCGATACGAGCGCCTTGATCCGGCCGCCGAACCTGGCCCGCACCTTGCGGCGCAGCGTCAGGTCGAGCAGCCGTTCGGTCGGCCAGTCGAGCAAGCTGGGTCGGCCGCGATGACGTCGCGTCGCGTTTGCGAGCGCCCGCGTGAGCAGCCAATTGGCAACGCGTCCTGACGCCGCGATCGTCTTCAGCGTCCGTGCCCGCAAAAGCTCGAACAGTCGTGGGACGACGACCATCACCGTTGGCCGAACCTCCTCGATGTTCGCGGCGAGCTTTTCGAGGCTTTCCGCGAAACTGATCTGGGCGCCCAAGGCAATCGGAAAATGTTGGCCGGCGCTGTGTTCGAACGCGTGGCTCGCCGGAAGGAAGGACAGGAACATTTCCTCTCCCCAGCCGAAATCCTGAGCGAGAATGGCCGTGCATCCCTCGCAATTGTGAAGGATCGCCCCATGATGCTGGCGCACTCCGCGCGGGGCGCCGCCGGTGCCGCTGGTGTAGATGATGCAGGCCAGATCCTCGCGGCGGAACGCCGCTGCCCGCTCGGCGAACGCGGTGACATTGCCGCCGTCCGCCACAAGCTGCTCCCACTGGTGGACCCGGAAGCCGGGAAGCGCCTGATCGAGTTCCAGCCGCTCGATCGCGATGATCTCGCGGCAGGCCGATCCGTCCATCGCCGCGGCGAGCAGCGGAGCGGCCAACTTGCTGTTCGATACGATCGCCGCCCTCGCTCCGCAATTGGCGAGGATGTGGGCGTGATCGCGCTCGGTATTGGTCGTGTAGGCCGGAACCGTCACCAGTCCCGCGGTCATGATTGCCAGGTCCGCAATCAGCCACTCCGGACGATTCTCGCTGACCAGCAGCACGGGATCGAGCCCAAGCATGCTCAATTGCTCGGCGAGGGCGGCGACCTGACGCGCCGCCTCGCTCCAGCTGGTCGAGACCCATGTCCCGTTGCGCTTGGCCCACAGGAACGGCGTGTCGCCCTTTTCCGTCGCCCGGGTCAGGAACATGGAAACAAGATTGGGGAAGCGCTCGAGCCTGTTCATTCGCTGACCGCGGTGCCTTCGCTGCGCGGGTCGGCGGCTCCGGACCAGCCCTCGGCGGTTCGCTCGATCGCATTGGCCTTGAATCCGGGATCGCGCAGGTCGACCTTGTGGCCGAAGCGCTGCAGCGGCGGAATCAACGCCTCATGCGCGCTGCCCCGTTCGATGAACAACGTATCCCCCGGAGCGAACAGCACCGGAAGGGCGATCGCTTCGCGGGCCGGGAGCTTCCAGTCAATGACAGCAATGATCGCCTTGGCAACCTGCGCAATGATGGTTGCGCCCCCGGCTGCTCCGAGCGCCAGCCGCACCTGCCCGTCGGGTCCATAGACGATCGTCGGCGCCATCGAGCTGCGGGGCCGCTTGCCTCCCTCGACACGGTTGGCAACCGGCAGCCCGTCCTTGGCGGGAACGAAGCTGAAGTCCGTCAGCTCATTGTTGAGATAATAACCATTGGCCATCAACCCCGAGCCGAACGGCCCTTCGATGGTCGAGGTGAGCGACGCGACTTCGCCCCAGCGGTCGACCGCCACGAAATGCGAGGTGCCCGCTTCCGTCGCTTCTACGCCGGGGGTCACCCTGGGAGCGCCCGGCGGGCTTCCGGCGGGAGCCGTGGTCATCGCCCGTTCCGTCGAAATGAGCGCGGAACGGCGAGCGAGATAGGCAGGATCGATCAGCCCGGCGATCGGAACCGCGACATGATCGGGATCGGCGACGTAGCGGTCGCGGTCGGCGAATGCGAGGCGCATCGACTCGGCGATCAGGTGCCAGCTTTCGAGCGATTGAGGCCCAGGCGTGGTGAGATCGAATCGCTCAAGCTGCTTGAGGATCTGGATCACCGCGATTCCGCCCGAGGAGGGTGGACCCATTCCGCAGATGCGATAGCCGCGATAGGTGGAGCAGACCGGCTCCCGGAGCTGGGCCTGGTAAGCCGCGAGGTCCCCCAGTGTCATCGGCGCGGGATTGGACGGAGCCCCCGTCACCGTGGCGACAATCATCTGCGCATTCGGACCGGCATAGAAGGAATCAGGCCCGAGCCGGGAAAGTCGCTCGAGCGTGGCGGCCAGAGCTGGGTTGCGGATCAACGTGCCCACCGGCGCGGGTTCGCCGCCCGGGTAGAAGATCGCTCGCCCCTCCGGCGAGAGGGCCCCCGTCGAGCGGCTTCTGGCAAGTGCAGCCTGGAGCCGCGGAGTGACCCGGAACCCATCGCGGGCAAGTGTGATTGCCGGTCCGAACAGCGCTTTCCACGCAAGCCGGCCCTGATCGCGATGAGCAAGCGCCATCATCCGCAGATTGCCCGGAACGCCGACGCTGCGTCCGCCAGGAACCGCTTCGTCGAAGCTTAGCGGCTGGCCATTGCGCAGGAACCACTCGGGAGTCGCAGCGATGGGGGCTTCCTCGCGCCTGTCATAGGTCGCGGGTGTGCCGTCCCCATCTTCATAGACGAGGAAGCCACCGCCGCCGATGCCGCTGCTCTGCGGCTCGACCACGGTCAGGGCGAGCAGGGTGGCGAGGGCTGCGTCCGCCGCACTTCCGCCTTGGCGGAGCATCTGCACTCCGGCGTCGGCCGCACGCGGATCGGCGGCACTGACAATTCCTCGGCCGACTGCGGCAGGTGCGACCTGGTGCTGAACCTCTGGGTGCGCAGAGGTGGCGGCGCAGCCTCCAAGGGCGAGACTCGCAATCAGGACCAGAACGCGCTGCGGCATGCAGCGACTGGCTAGCTGCTCCCTACGGCCTCGGCAATGCTGGCATAGCCTTCCTGCTGGAGGCGGTGGGCCAGCCCGAGCGCAATGCGGCGGGCGAGCCCCGGCCCTTCGTAGACCATCGCGCTGTACAGCTGGACGAGACTGGCGCCCGCCCGAACCCGCTCCCAAGCATCGTCGGCCGATCCGATCCCGCCGGCAGCGATCAGCGGGATTTGCGCTCCGGACGCGGCGCGGAACGCTCGTAAAGCGGCCACCGCCAGTGGCTTCAGTGGCTCGCCCGAGAGCCCGCCTGCCTCGTCGGCGTGATGCGACTTCAGCGGCGGACGCGAGATGGTGGTGTTGGCGACGATCAGCGCGTCGATGCCGCTGTCGATTGCCGCGCGAACGATGCGGTCCGGATCGCCGGCGGCGAGATCGGGCGCAACTTTCAAAAAGATCGGGGGCCCGGCTGCCGATCGCGCGTCCTTCACTGCGGCGAGCAACTCGGCCAGCGCCTGTTCGTCCTGGAGACTGCGCAGGCCGGGCGTGTTCGGCGAACTGATGTTGACGGTGAGATAGTCGGCGACCGGCGCCATCGTCTGCACGCCGGCGACGTAGTCAGCGATCCGGTCGGTGCTGTCCTTGTTCGCGCCGATATTCACCCCGACAATGCCGTCATATCGGTCCCGCGCCTGCAGCCGCTTCAGCGCGTCTGCCTGACCACGGCTGTTGAAGCCGAAACGGTTGATGACCGCGCGGTCCTCCTTGAGCCGAAACAGGCGCGGCTTGGGGTTGCCCGGCTGAGGGTTCGGGGTGATCGTGCCGACCTCGACGAAGCCGAAGCCTAGCCCGAGCAACGCGCCGAACACCTCCGCATCCTTGTCGAACCCCGCGGCAAGTCCGACCGGCGAAGGAAAGGTGAGGCCCGCGACCGTGGTCGATAGCGCGGGCGAGAATGTTGCCGACTGCCGCTTCGGCAAGAGCTTGAGGCCGGCGATGGTGGCGCGGTGCGCTGTCTCGGCTTCGAACGTGAAGATCAGCGGCCGGGCGAGGGAGTAAAGGGACATCAGGGTGCCATTTGTCACTGCGAGCGCAGCGAGGCAATCCAGCCGGCGGCGGCGCTCACGGTGCTCGCCGACCGGCTCGACATCGTCGAGGCCGGCCCGCCCGACGTCGTGCTCGTCGCCTACCGCGTGCTC
>CAMLKX010000028.1 GCA_946480515.1 uncultured Sphingomonadaceae bacterium
CAGGCCCAGCGCGACCGCCAAAGCACCGAGCGCAAGGGTCGTCAATCGTGAGACTTTCAGCTCCTGGGCAGAGCTTGCCTGACCGGCCTTGAACACCGTCGCATACAGATCGTGGCTAACGGCGGATGCGGCCGACAGCGTCAATCCCGCGACGACGGCAAGAATCGTTGCGAACGCCACTGCCGAGATGAACCCGAGAAAGGCACTGCCGCCAATCGCATGGGCAAGGTGGATCGCGGCCATATTGCCGCCCCCGCGCAGCGCTCCGTCGGGATCGACATAGCCAGGCTGGGTGCCGACCAGCACGATCGCGCCAAAGCCGATGATGAACGTCAGGATGTAGAAGTAGCCGATCCATCCGGTCGCCCACAGCACGGACTTCCGGGCCTCCTTGGCGTCCGGCACGGTGAAGAAGCGCATCAGGATATGCGGCAGCCCGGCAGTCCCGAGCATCAGCGCCAGGCCGAAGGAGATCGCCGACACCGGGTCCTTGATGAAGTTCCCCGGAGCCATGATCGAGCGGCCCTGCTGCGCGGCATCAGTCGCGCTTGCTCCACTTGCGAGGGCGGCGTTCGTCTTCACCTCGACCGCACGCGCAAACAGGGCCTCGGGCGAGAAGTTCATGTGCGCGAACACCATCACGGCCATGAAGCTCGCTCCGCCGAGCAGGAGCACCGCCTTGATGATCTGCACCCAGGTGGTGGCGCGCATGCCTCCGAACAGCACGTAGAGCATCATCAACGCACCAACGATCACCACCGCGACAGCGTAGGGGAGGCCGAACAGCAGCTTGATGAGCTGCCCTGCGCCGACCATCTGCGCGATCAGGTAGAAGGCCACCACAAGCAGCGTGCTCACCGCCGCGAAGGCGCGCACCGGCGGCTGGGCGAAACGGTAGGATGCGACATCGGCGAAGGTGAAGCGGCCAAGGTTGCGCAGCCGCTCGGCCATCAGGAACAACAGGATCGGCCAGCCGACCAGGAAGCCGGTCGAGTAGATCAGCCCGTCATACCCGTCATTGAAGATCTGTGCCGAGATGCCGAGGAAGGAGGCGGCCGACATATAGTCGCCGGCCATGGCAAGCCCGTTCTGGAAGCCGCTGATTCCGCCACCGGCGGTGTAGAAATCGGAAGCTGTGCGGGTCCGCGCCGCTGCCACCTTGGTGATCCACAAGGTGACCGCGATAAAGCCGAGGAACATGCCAATCGCCGGCCAGTTGACCGGCTGAACTTGCGCCTCTCCCTCGAGAGCCGCGCCGAACGCCATTGTCGAGGAACAGATCAGCAGGAAGGTCGCACCAGCTCCGGCCGCCCACCACCTCATGCGCCATGGTCCTTGAGGATCTGGTCGATCAACGGATCATGGTGACGGTTGGCATGAGCGACGTAAAAACCGGTGAGCCCGATCGCCAGCAGGATCAAGCCGATGCCGACCGGAATGCCAAGCGAGGTCACGCCACTGGCGATTGGCGTTCCGAGCAGCGATTTGTTGAATGCAATCAGTAGAAGATAGCCGGCGAAGGCAACGAACATGATCGCTGAACACCACCATGCGAAGCGCGACCGACGCCTGACCAGATCGGCGTAGCGCGGATCGGCCATGACCGCCGCGATCAGATCCTCATCGGGATTCTTGCCCAAGCTTGCCCCCTGAAGCGCGGACCAACTATCCGCCAGCCGTCATTCTCTTGTCTAGTGTTGTCCCTACAGCTGCGCCGCCTCATAGACGATCTCGACCTGCATCGTCTCTCCCGGCGACAGCCAGCGAAGCCCTCGATCCGATGCCAGCTGGTTCACCGCATCGGTCGAATGGCTGACCGGCTCGACGCAGAAAAAGTCACTGTCGGCGGGCGTATAGACGGTGGTGAACGGCAGGTTGCTTGACGGCTTGATCGTCAAGCCCAAGCCGCGCTCGGGCCATGAGATGCGGAGCGGACCTTCGCGCCCCGCCTGCACCGTATCGACGCTCCGGCTCGCGACCGACTGACCCCGCCACCAGTCGACTGCCTGGTCCTCACACTGGAGAGAGATCGGCAGGCCGTCCTCGCCGGTAAGCCATTCGCAGCGGTGCAGGCCGTGGTAGACGGTGCTCGCCGTCCTCGGGAAATAGGGATGAACGCCGAGGCCGGCGGGCATCGCGGTCGAACCGCGATTGGTGAGGGTAAGACGGTGGGTCAGACCCGCCGGGGAGAGCGCAAACTCCTGCTCGGCACCATAATCCCACGGCCATTCCCCCGCAGCATAGTCATGACGGATTGTCGCGTGATCGGCCTCGGCCGTCACGACTGACCAGGATTGCAGCCAGCCAAAGCCGTGCAGCGTATGCGGGTGATCCGTGCCCGGAAAGTTCGGCTGAAGTACGACCGGGCGCCCGTCCGCTTCGAACCGGCCGAAGGCGATCCGATTGGAAAAGGGGACGAGCGGGAAGCAGGCCGTGTCGAGGATCGATGGGCTGCAGGTCGGTCGGAATAGCGGCTCCGACCGCCATTCGAACTGCGCGATCGAGCCACCAGCCGCTGGCGTGAGGTCGAGGCGATAATCGCCAGCGCGCAAGCTGAGGGCGGTCACGGCCTCTTCCGGTCAGAAGCGGTTGACCAGATTCTCCAGCATTTCCTGCCGGCCCGAGCGCGGTTGCGGCGCAAGATTACGCTCGACCGCGAGGTCGGCCGCGGACGCGAGCGTTGCGCTCGATCCAGTCAGGGCGTGACCGAGCTCGCTATCATAGCCGGCGTAGCGCTCGGACCTGAACGCGTCGATGCGCCCGTCTTCGATGATCGCTGCGGCCCGAAGCAGGCCTCGCGCGACGACATCGATCGCGCCGACATGGCCGTGGAACAGATCGACAGGTTCGAAGCTCTGACGGCGAACCTTGGCATCGAAGTTGAACCCGCCGGTGGTGAAGCCGCCAGCCCGCAGGATTTCGACCATTGCGAGGGTCAGTTCCTCGACCGAGTTGGGAAATTGATCGGTGTCCCAGCCATTCTGCGGGTCGCCGCGATTGGCGTCGATCGATCCGAAGATGCCGAACGCCGCCGCCATCGCGATTTCATGCTCGAACGTATGCCCCGAAAGCGTCGCATGATTGGCTTCGATATTGACCCGCACTTCTTGCTCAAGGCCATAGCGCTTGAGAAAGCCATAGACGGTCGCGGTGTCGAAATCATATTGATGCTTGGTCGGCTCGTGCGGCTTGGGCTCGATCAGGATCGTCCCGTTGAAGCCGATCTTGTGCTTGTGCTCGACCACCATCGCCAGGAAGCGGCCGAAATTATCCAGCTCCCGCCGCACGTTGGTATTGAGCAGTGTGTCATAGCCTTCGCGCCCGCCCCACAGGACATAGTTCGCGCCGCCGAGCCGGTGAGTCGCTTCCAGTGCGTCGCGGACCTGCATCGCGGCCCAGGCGAACACCTCCGGATCGGGGCTGGTCGCCGCTCCGGCCGCATAGCGCGGATGGCTGAACAGATTGGCGGTGCCCCACAGCAGCTTGCGCCGGGACCGGCTCTGAAGTGCCTCCAGATCATCAACCGCCTCGGCGAACAGACGACGATGGGTGGCGACATCCTGCGCCTCGGCCATCACGTCAACATCGTGGAAGGTGTAAAAGGGAATATCGAGCTTTTCGAAGAAGCTGAACGCCGCGGCGCGCTTGGCCGCCGCAGCAGCGCTGTCATTCGCGCCAGAGTGCCACGGCCTGCCGAATGTGCCGCCGCCGAACACGTCGCTGCCGGGCCAGCAGAAGCTGTGCCAGAAGCAAACGGCAAAGCGCAGATGATCCTCCATCCGCTTGCCGAGCACCACCCGGTCCTTGTCGTAATATCGATAGGCGAGGTCGGTCGAGCTCTCGGGCCCTTCGAAGCGGACGGTGGGGATGTCGGCGAAAAAATCTGCGCTCATGATCATGATTTCCTTGGAGTAATGCGGGCGTAGGCGGAGAGGAATTGCTGTTGCTTCGGCGCGAGCTGTTCCTGGATTTGCACATCCGGCTCGACCACATGGGAGACGGGCGGGCTGGTGAAGACGGTCGTTGGGTTCCCGCCCAGGAAGGCGGACCGGGCAAGTTGAGCAGCACCGAGTGCGGGTCCGACCTCGCCGCCATCGAGATAGACCAGCGGCAGGTCTAGCGCGGCGGCCAGCAGCTTGCCCCAATAGGGCGAGCGGGCACCGCCGCCAATCACGGACAAGCTCGAAACCCTCGCGCCGGCTTCCCGCAACACGGCCATTCCATCAGCCAGCGCGAACGCAACGCCTTCGAGCACGGCGGCTGCCAGCTTTCCAGCATCAGTCTGGTTGTCGAGGCTGAGGAACGCGCCGCGCACGTGCGGGTCATTGTGCGGCGTACGCTCGCCCGACAAATAGGGGAGGAATAATTCGGGACCGCTGCCCGGCCCAGCCGCTTCGGCTCGAGCGAAGACCTCCGCCGGGCTCGCAGCTGCGGTGATCCGCGCCACCCAGTCGACACAGGACGCCGCACTGAGGTGCACCGACATCAGGTGCCACATGCGCGGCAGGCAGTGGCAGAAGGCGTGGACCGCCCCGGCTGGATTGGGGCGGAACGAGTCCGTCGCAACGAAGATCACGCCCGAGGTGCCCAGCGAGAGAATCCCGTCGCCGTCGCTGGTCACGCCGACACCGGCAGCGCCGGCGGCATTATCGCCACCGCCGGCAGCGACCGGGGCCTGCGACATGCCCCATTGAGCGGCCACTTCCGGTCGTAACGTGCCAGTGAACTCATTGCCTTCGAACAGCGTCGGCATCGCCGTTGCGTCCAGCCCGCAATGCGCGAGCACCTCGTCGCTCCACTGCCGCCTGCCGACGTCGAGCCACAGCGTGCCCGCGCTGTCCGACATGTCCGACGCAGTGTCTCCGGTCATTCGTAAGCGCACATAATCCTTGGGCAGCAGGATTTTGCGCACCTGGTCGAAGACTGCTGGCGCATGCCGCCGTACCCATAGCAGCTTGGGCGCGGTGAAGCCCGGCATGGCGAGATTGCCGGTAATCTGGTGCAGGTCGGGAACCGCCTGCTCCAGTTCTGCGCACTCGGCGAAGCTTCGCCCGTCATTCCACAGGATTGCGGGACGCAGCACGCGATCGTTCGCGTCGAGCAGCGTCGCTCCATGCATCTGTCCGGCAATACCGATCGCGCGGACCATTGCCCTTATGCCCGGATCGATCGCCACGACGGCGGCGGTGGTCGCTTGCCACCAGTCCTCCGGGTCCTGCTCCGCCCACAGTGGATGCGGCCGCGACACCGACAAGGGGGCGGTGGACTGGGCGGTGACCACCCCCCGGTCATCAAGGACGATCGCCTTGACGCCCGATGTTCCGATATCAATTCCTAGAAACACAGCGTTGCTTCTGCCCGACAGCTCCGTGGCCGCAGATCAATGGACCTTCTCCTGCGGTAGCGCTAACATAAACCGCGCAAGTGGCAAGGCGCAATTCCGGCATCGCATTGCCGGAATTGATGCTCATGCCTAAGCGTCCGCGGACTTTCAGCAGAGGAAATCAGGTTGGCCGATAGCCGTTCCCGACGATCAGGCGTGCCGACCTTGAGTGATGTCGCGAAAGCGGCAGGCGTCTCGCCGATGACGGTTTCCCGGGTCATCAACGGGGATCGCGCCGTGCGCGAGGAAACCCGCCGGCGAGTCGACGAAGCGGTGAGCGCCCTCGGCTATATCCCCAATGTCGCCGCCCGCCGCCTGGCCGGAGCAACACAGATTCGCCTCGCCCTCGTCTATGGGAACCCGAGCAGCGCCTATCTGAGCGAGGTGCTGGTTGGCTGTCTCACCGAGACGACCCGGACCGATATCCAGTTGTTGCTTGAGACTTGGGGAGAAAGCGAGTTTCCAAAGGAACTGAGACGGATGGCCAAGCAAATCGACGGCATGATCCTGCCGCCGCCATACTGTGATTCCCCGCCGGTTATTGAGGCGCTCAGGGCGACCGGTGTGCCCGCTGCGCTGCTAGCAAGCGCCGGGCCGGCCGACGGGACCATCGCAGTGTCCATCGACGATCGTCAGGCCGCGGCGGATATGACACAACACTTGCTCCAGCAGGGGCATCGCCGCATCGCCTTCATCACCGGCAACCCGAACCAGACCGCAAGCGCCCAGCGCCTGGAGGGTTTTCGCCGGGCGATGAAGGATGGCGGCCAGTCCGAGAACGCCGATCTGATCATTCAGGGCGATTTCACCTACGCGTCGGGGCTTGCTGCCACGGACCGCCTGCTGAACCTCGAACGGCGCCCCACGGCCATTTTCGCGAGCAATGACGATATGGCGGCCGCGGCAGTGGCATCGGCCCACCGCCACCATCTCGATGTACCTGACGACCTCAGCATCTGCGGGTTCGACGACAGCGTTCTTGCAACCGCGATCTCGCCAGAGTTGACGACGGTTCGCCAACCCACCGCGGAGATGGCCAAAGCGGCGGTCCAGATGCTGGTCGCGGCAATCCGCCACAGACGCGGCAATGAACCCATGAGGACCGAGCACCGGCTCTTCCGGCACGAGATCCTCGATCGCGCTTCAGTTGCCCCGCTCCGCCCATCGCGAGGCGCTTGACACCTTGGGGCCGAACGACATGATAGCGCTCACATTATAATAATTTCAGCGAGGACGGGATGGCAACGACGGCAGGCGGCCAGGCCGAATCAGGGGGCTCAGCCTTCATTGGCGGAATCGTCGCAGTCGCCACGATCGGCGGCTTCATGTTCGGCTATGACTCGGGGGTCATCAACGGCACTCAGAAGGGGCTTGAAGCGGCCTTTTCGTTGGGGCGGCTCGGGATTGGTGTCAATGTCGGGGCGATCCTTGTCGGGTCGGCGATTGGGGCGTTTGCCGCCGGGCGACTGTCTGACCTGATCGGACGGCGCGGAGTGATGATGACCGCGGCGGTGCTGTTCCTGGTCAGTGCGCTGCTGGCCGGTGCAGCCGACAGCTCGGCGCTGTTCGTGATCGGCCGGATTATCGGCGGGCTCGGCGTCGGCGCCGCCAGCGTCATTTCTCCCGTGTACATCTCGGAAGTGGTCCCGGCGAATGTTCGTGGGCGGCTGTCGAGCATCCAGCAGGTGATGATCATTACCGGCCTGACCGGAGCCTTTGTCGCCAATTTCCTGCTCGCCTCCTATGCCGGTGGATCGACCGCCAATTGGTGGCTGGGCTTGCCGGCATGGCGGTGGATGTTCTGGCTGCAGGCAATTCCGGCCGCGATTTACTTCGCCGCTTTGCTGACGATCCCGGAATCACCACGCTATCTCATCATGCGCGGCCGCGAGGAGGAAGGGCGCCGAGTGCTCACGCGGCTGTTCGGATCGGCAGAGGCTGACCGGAAGCTCCCGGAAATTCGCGCCAGCCTGGCCGCGGATCATCACAAGCCCAAATTGTCCGATCTGGTCGACCGGGCGAATGGCCGCATCTGGCCGGTCGTCTGGACCGGCCTCGGCCTCGCGATCTTTCAGCAGCTCGTCGGCATCAATGTCGTCTTCTATTATGGCGCAACGCTGTGGGAAGCGGTCGGCTTTTCGGAGCGCGACGCCCTGATGACCAACATCCTCTCGGGCGTCCTCTCCATTGGCGCCTGCCTGCTGGCGATGGTCACCATCGACCGGATTGGCCGCAAGCCGCTGCTGCTGATCGGATCGGCCGGAATGGCACTGACCCTCGCAACCGTCGCCTACGCCTTCTCGACGGCAGTGACGGACACCGGCGGCGCCGTGTCGCTGCCGGGGAATAGCGGGCTGATCGCCCTCGTGGCAGCCAACCTTTATGTCATCTTCTTCAATCTGAGCTGGGGCCCAGTGATGTGGGTCATGCTGGGTGAGATGTTTCCTAACCAGATCCGCGGGTCCGGACTCGCGGTGGCCGGCTTTGCGCAATGGATGGCGAACGCCGCGGTTTCGGTAAGCTTCCCGGCCCTGGCGGTGAGCCCGGGACTGGCGCCGACCTATTTCGGCTATGCCATGTTCGCGCTGATCTCATTCCTGTTCGTGCAGGTCATGGTGCGCGAGACCCGTGGCCGCGAGCTTGAAGAAATGGAGGCTTGATGCCCCTCGCTTACGGGCTTTGCCGCGACCTTAGTGCCGCTTGTCGGTTGATCGACGTGGATTAATCAGACAAGACTGTTCGATAGAGCCTTCCCTCCGCAGAGGAGGAGTTGCTCGGATTTTCTTGATGGAGTGGTGGGTGATCCGGTTTTTCATGAAGTCCCTTGCGTGCGCGACGATCATCGCCAGCATTCTGTCGGTGGCGCACACGAAAGCGGCGGCAGCGGAGCTTCCGCGGCTGGTCACGAACAATGGACGTCATGCCTTGATGGTCGATGGCAAGCCGTTCCTCATCCTCGGCGGCCAGATCCATAATTCCAGCAATTATCCCTCCGTGCTGCCCCGGATCTGGCCGGTTCTGCGCTCGATCCACGCCAATACGATCGAGGCACCGGTGTCGTGGGAGCAGCTGGAACCAGTCGAGGGGCGGTTCGACTTCACCTGGGTCGACGCTCTCATCCGGGAAGCGCGCGCCAATGACATGCGCGTCGTTCTGCTGTGGTTCGGCAGCTGGAAGAATGGGGAGTCGACCTACACTCCGGAGTGGGTGAAGTCCGACACCCGGCGCTTTCCTCGCCTTCAGGCGCGCGATGGCCGCCCGACACTGACCCTCTCGCCGTTTGGGGAGGCGACCCTGCAGGCCGACATCAAGGCTTTCACGCAGTTGATGCGCCATCTTCGCCAGGTCGATCCGCAGCACACGGTGATCATGGTCCAGATCGAAAATGAAGTGGGGACCCATGGCGTCGCGCGTGATTATTCACCGGCGGCGGAGCGGCTGTTCACCGGCAATGTGCCCGCGGCCATTGCTACCGCGGCCGGCAAGCCTGCAGGGACCTGGTCGCAAGCCTTCGGGAAAGAAGCGGACCAGTCGTTCGCAGCCTGGTCCTACGCTCGCTACATCGAGCAGATCGCCATTGCCGGGAAAGCCGAAAAGCGGCTGCCGCTGTATGTCAATGCTGCGGTGTTCAACCCATTCAACACGGCGATGGCCGATACCGTCGGCAGTGGCGGTCCCAACTGGAACGTCATTCCGATCTGGAAGGCCGCCGCGCCCTCTTTGGATATGCTTGCGCCGGACCTCTATTCGCCCGATCCGAAGACCTACCTCGCGCTGCTCGATCGCTATACTCGCGCGGATAACGCCTTGTTCGTTCCGGAAAGCGGCAATGGGCTGAGCTCGGCCCGCTATTTCTGGGGCGCCCTGGGGCGTGGCGCAATCGGCTGGGCGCCGTTCGGAATGGACGCGTCGAATTACTCCAACTATCCGCTTGGGGCGCGTACGCTCGATGCAAAGACCATCGAGGCTTATGCCGCTTTGTTCCGCCTGTTCCGGCCCATCGCTTCCGATTGGGCGGCGATCGCCTCTACTCGCCCGACGTGGGGCTCGGTCAAGGCACAAGACGCCGAGCAATCGAAGACGCTCGGCCGCTGGCGGGTCACCGCCAGCTATGGCCGCAATAGTTTCGACGTTCCCGCGTGGCCGGGCCTGCAACCGCCGCCGTGGGCCAGTGAGCCGGTCGGGGGCGGCGTCGTTGCGCAACTGAGCGCGGATGAGTTCCTGATTGCCGGGCAGTATGTTCGCCTTCGCTTTGCGCCCGTTGACGCGTCTTCGAACATGCAGATCATGAGCGCGGAGGAGGGCACGTTCGTCGATGGCCAGTGGCGCGCGCAGCGCCGCTGGAATGGCGATCAGATCACGTCCGGCTTCAACTTTAATGAGCAGCCCGCCTTGCTGCGCGTGCGGCTTGCTACCTTCACCAACTGAACTCACGCTCGCTTGAACAACCGCGGAGCCAACTGATGACGATCCAAATCTCGAGGCGAAGCCTGCTTCGGAGTGCGTCCGCTGCCGCGTTTGTCAGCGCCGCGCCCGGCGCGTTCGCAATGCCAAGCCTCGCCCGTGATCGCGACATCGACCGCATCATCGCTCGAATGACAATCGAGGAGAAGGCGGGGCAGCTCAGCATCTTCGCCGATCCGGTGAGACCGGGCGGGATCATCATCAATCCCAACCCGCAATCGCAAAGCATGGCGACCCTCAAGGGGCGGGTTGCTCGCGGTGAGTTCACAGGATTGTTCAATGGCATGGGGGTTGAGATCGGCCGTGAGCTGCAGCGCGTCGCGGTCGAGGAATCGCGCAGCAAGATCCCGCTGATCTTCGCCGGCGACGTTATCCACGGGGCCAATACGGTCTTTCCGATCCCGCTCGGAGAGTCGGCCAGCTTCGATTTCGGTCTGGCGGAGCGGACTGCCCGGGCGGCGGCCGTTGAATCGACCGCTCGCGGCTTGCATTGGACTTTTGCGCCGATGGTCGACGTCGCCCGCGACCAGCGCTGGGGCAGGGTTGCCGAAGGCGCCGGGGAAGACACCTGGCTTGGCTGCCGTTTCGCGGAGGCTCGGGTGCGCGGCTTCCAGGGCCGCAATCTCAAGGACCCCGCCAGCATGCTGGCCTGCCCCAAGCATTTCGCAGCTTATGGGGCAGTCGAAGGCGGGATGGATTATAACACCGCCGACATCCCCGAAACGACGCTACGAGAGGTCCATCTGCCGCCGTTCCTTGCGGCGTTCGAGGCCGGCGCGCTGTCGACCATGTCCAGCTTCAACGATGTTGCGGGCGTTCCTGCAACCGGCAATCGCTATCTGCTCACGACGATCCTTCGGGAGGAATGGAAATTCCCGGGCCTGGTGGTCTCGGATTATACGTCGGAAGAGGAGTTGATCCTGCACGGCTATGCCAAGGATGGCCCGGATGCAGTCGCCAAGGCACTCACCGCCGGGTGCGACATCTCGATGCAGAGCAATCTCTACAACAAGCATCTGCCGGCGCTGGTCCGTGACGGCAAGGTGCCGATGACGGTCGTCGATCGGGCCGTCCGCCGGGTCTTGCTCGTCAAAAAGGCGCTCGGCCTGTTCGAAAATCCTTATCGCTCGCTCGATCTGGCTCGCGAGAAGAGCGACATCCGCCTTCCCGCGACGGTTGCGCTCGCCCGCGAGGCGGCACGCGGGTCGATGGTGCTGCTCAAGAACGAAGGGGGCCTGCTGCCGCTTTCAAAGAACGCATCGATCGCGCTGATCGGCCCAGCCGTATCCGACCGGCCGGACCTGCCGGGTCCATGGGCGGTGTTTCCCGACATCAAGCAGCACGTCACGATCGAGGAGGGGCTGCGCGCGGCGCTTGGCCCCTCGGGTAAGCTTCAGGTGGTTCGGGGATCGCGCTATGAAGAGCCGATTGACGGCGGCATCGCGGCCGCAGTCGCAGCCGCAGCCGCAAATTCAGCCGACGTGGTCGTCCTAGTGGTGGGGGAGTCGGCGAGCATGTCCGGCGAGGCGCAATCGCGGGCCGACATCTCCATTCCGCAGCCGCAAATGGCTCTTGCCGAGGCGGTGGCGGCAACCGGCAAGCCGATGGTCGTGCTGTTGCGGCACGGGCGCGCCCTTGCACTCACCGGGGTCGTGCGGGATGCCCGCGCGATCATGGCAACATGGTTCCTCGGCTCCGAAACCGGTCCGGCAATCGCCGAGGTGCTGTTCGGCGACCATTCACCAAGAGGCCGCCTGCCGGTCAGCTTCCCGCAAGCGTCGGGACAGCAGCCGTTCTACTATAATCACCGCCGCACCGGCCGCCCGCAACTCACCAAGGAGAAGGCCTACAAGGCGCGCTATCGTGAATTTGCGACCGCGCCGCTCTATCCGTTCGGCCACGGCCTGACCTATTCAACGATCAACTATGGCGCGACCCA
Source organism: uncultured Sphingomonadaceae bacterium (assembly GCA_946480515.1). Next base: position 11,787 of record CAMLKX010000028.1, read on the forward strand.
GGTCAGTGGGCCGACCATGCGCCGGAATGGCAAGATCCGAGTTTCTGCAACGATCAGCAATACGGGTGGCCGGTCAGCCCATGAGGTCGCGCAGCTCTATTTTTGCGACCGGGTGGCATCCGTCACTCGGCCGGTCCGCCAATTGTGCGGGGTCCGCCACCTGGATCTGCAGCCGGGCCAATCTGCAACGGTCGAGTTCGAATTGTCGGAGCAGGACCTTGCGTTCGTCCATCCGGACCTCAAACGCTTCGCGGAGCCAGGCGAATTCGACGTGTGGATCGCGCCCTCCGCCGAAGGCGGCACCCCGGCCCGTTTTGTGTTGGTCTGACCGTATTAGCCAATCGGCGCTCGCGCCAAATTCTGGAGATCACAGTGTCGAGCAATTTCGCATTCAGCCGCCGCGCCTTTCTGGCGACGGCAGCCGCCGTCGCTCCGGCCGCCGCGTCCGCGCAGGCCGTGGGGCGCCCAATCTACAAGAATCCGTCGGCGCCGATCCAGGACCGGGTGCGCGATCTCCTCGGCAGAATGACGCTCGAGGAAAAGGCCGCGCAGATGCGCAGCATTGTTTACACCAAGCGGTTGTTTCTTGAGGGCGACGTCTTCTCCCCGGCCAAGGCCGACCAGCTGTTCGTCAACGGCATTGGCCACATCGGCAACGCTGGCGATACCAACGGCACGCCACGGTCTGCGACGGATGCATATCGAGCGCCCGGCGAGACAGTTGATCTCGTCAACGCCATTCAGCGGCACCTGGTGGAACGGACCCGTCTTGGCATTCCAGCAATGTTCCACGACGAAACAGCCCACGGGCTGAAGGCGCGCGAGGGAACGATCTTCCCGATCCCGCTCGGCCTCGGCAGCACCTGGGATCTAAACCTGGTCGAACAGGCGTTCTCGCTTGCGGCGAGGGAAACTCGCTCGAGAGGAGCGACCCTCGCTCTCAGCCCGGTACTCGACATCGTTCGCGATCCCCGGTTCGGCCGGGTCGAGGAATTTTTTGGCGAAGACCCATATTTGGTTGCGCAGATGGCGATCGCCTCGGTTCGCGGGCAGCAAGGACACACGCGCCCGCTGGCCCGCGACAAGGTCTTCACGACCCTCAAGCATTTCGTGCATGGTGTTCCGGAAGGGGGGCTCAACACGGCGCCGTTCGAGGTTAGCGAGCGGACCTTGCGCGAGACATTCCTGGTGCCCTTCGCGGAGGTCATCAAGGCTGCGGACCCGGCGGTGATCATGCCGTCCTATAATGAGGTCGGCGGCGTCCCTTCTCATGGC
>CAMLKX010000029.1 GCA_946480515.1 uncultured Sphingomonadaceae bacterium
CGCCTTCCGGGCTTGAGGCGGTCAGGATCGGCGTCTGAAACTCGGTGAAGCCCTGCGCGATCATCCGCTGCCGGATCGACGCGATCACCGCCGAGCGCAGCATGATGTTCTGGTGGAGCCGCTCGCGCCGCAGATCGAGATAGCGGTACTTGAGCCGGATCTCCTCGGGATATTCCGCTTCCCCGGCAACCGGCATCGGCAGTTCCGCTGCCGCCGACTGAACCTCGACCTGCTTCGCGACGACTTCGATCTCGCCCGTCGCCAGCTTGGGATTCACCACATCGGCTCCGCGGGCGACAACCTCACCCGTGACCGTGACAACCGATTCCAGACGCTGTCCGTCGAGCAGGTCGAGCATCGGGCTTCCGGCCGCGGCCACCACCTGGGTCAGCCCATAATGATCACGCAGGTCGACAAACAGCACTCCGCCATGATCGCGCTTGCGGTGGATCCAACCGGAGAGGCGGACGGCCTGCCCGACCTCGGAAGCGCGAAGTTCGCCGCAGTTATGGGTGCGATAAGCGTGCATGATCATTTCGATGATGGAAGTGAGGATGCGGGCGCTTCCCCTCCCCTCCCCGCTTTGTCAACCCGCGCGAGTGCCGCTATGGCGCCTGAAAAATGCACATTCATCCGCTGATCACCCAGTCCAAACCGCTCGCCGAATTGTGCGAGCGCCTCGCCACCCAGCCCTTCGTCGCCGTGGACACCGAGTTCATGCGCGAGAACAGCTATTATCCGGACCTGTGTCTGATCCAGATCGCCAGCAGCGAGGAAGCGGCGGCGATCGATCCCAAGGCCGAGGGCATCGACCTCCAACCGCTGCTCGACCTGATGGTTGCGAACGAAGCGGTGCTGAAGGTCTTCCACGCCGGAGGGCAGGACCTTGAGATCGTCTACAATTTGACGGGCAAAATGCCCCATCCGCTATTCGATACGCAAGTCGCGGCGATGGCGCTCGGCTATGGCGAACAGGTCGGCTACTCGAGCCTGATCGAATCGATGCTTGGTCATGTGCTCGACAAGGGTGCACGGTTCACGGACTGGAGCCGTCGCCCGCTCGACAAGCGCCAGATCGACTACGCGATCGCGGACGTCACGCACCTCGCCGCGATCTTTCCGAAAATGGTAGAGCGGCTGCGCAAGAACCGGCGCGGGGAATGGCTCGACGAGGAGATGGAGCGGCTCGCGGACCCGGCTCCATTTGCGATGGACCCGAAGGATGCGTGGAAGCGGCTCAAGCTGCCCAGCCGTAATCCGGCGGTACTCGGCAGGCTGCGGGCGATTGCCGCCTGGCGCGAGCAGGAGGCCCGGTCGAAAAATCTGCCGCGCGGGCGGATCATCAAGGATGACACGCTGGGCGAGCTGGCCAGCCACCCCCCGAAGACACAGGATGATCTTGGCCGGGTTAGAGGCCTGACCGCCGGCTGGAGGACCAACGACATCGGCGCTCGGCTGATTGCCGCGGTTGAGGCAGCCGAACCGCTTCCCCCGGAGGATTTGCCCGACCGTCCTGAACGCCGGCCAGGCCTGACGAAGGACGCGGTCCTGATCAGCGACCTGCTCAAGCTGCTGCTGAAGATCCGCTCGAAGGAGACGGGGGTCGCGGCCAAGCTGATTGCCCGCTCGGACGAGCTCGAATTGCTTGCCGCTGGCGTCCGCAACGGGCTCTCGATCCTATCCGGATGGCGGTACGAACAGTTCGGCCATGACGCGCTCGACCTGGTCGAAGGCCGGCTGGCGTTCGCGATTAACGGCGGCAAGCTCAAAATGACGCGGACGGCACAGCCTAGCCGGGAATGAGCGCTGCTTCGCGAAGCGCGCGCTTTACGGTTGGCACCGTGATCCGCGCCCGCTCCGCAATCGCCAGCCGGTCGATCGCCTCCACCACCCGCTCAGCCGTCCAATAATCCCGAGTCACCCGCGCGGAAATGAAGGCCAACGCGTCGGCTGGGATGTGCAGACCCCGATCGGCGAACAGTAAGGAGACGAGCGCTTCGAACAGCTGGTCGTCGGGCTGCTCGATACGCGCGATGGGGGTGATCGCCAGCCGGGTCCTCAGGTCCGGCAGGTCAACTGACCACTCCGGCGGAACTTCGTCCGTCACCATCACCACCGGGCGATGGCTGTCCTGTGCCCGGTTCCAGGCGTGGAACAGCGCCTCCTCGTCATGCTCCTCGGCATTGTCGAACAGCCGTCCGCCGACCCGCTGCACGAATGAGCGCGCCAACAGGGTTCGGCCGGAGCGTCGTGGACCGGTCAGGATCGTCGCCTGTACCGGCCATGTGCTCCACCGCACGAAGTGGTCGAAGGCGGCGCGATTGGCCTCACTGACGATGAAGCGACTATCCTCTGTCCCTTGCGGCCAGTCGAGCGGTAGCGCGATCTGGTCCGCGCCGCCGCTCATGGTTCGGACGCTTCTTCGGAGGCAGGCGAAGACGCGGCAGGCGGTGCCGGCGGCGGCCCCCGCCTCAGGCGAAGCGCGCTTCCGATCAGCTCAACCGACCAGCCCCGTGCAACCAGCTGGTCACGCAGTTGAAGAATGTCGCCGCGATACTGGACACCAAGAGCGCTCCATCCCCCGATTGCAGTGCTCATCTCGCTCAGCCGTTCGATGCCACTGATCCCGCGGATGGTGCGCATGGAATCGCCCAAGGTGCCTGGATCAGGGGTGAAGAGCTGGATGACGAACGGGCGCAGCGGACGCTCCGCCTGCTCCTCCTCTTCCTGCAGTTCCTCCGGCGGCGGCGGGAGCTGGGTGATCAGGCTTGGATCGCGCTCCAGCATTCCCAGCGCCAGCGCATTAGTGAATATCCGGTCGATCCGCCGCACTCCCTCCGCCATCATCGCCGGAACCGCATCGCCGTCCCGCACACTGAGGGTGAAGCCGCCCAGGATCTCGCCATCCGGACCATGCCGGGCAATGAAGCGGGCACTCGCCGGCCCTCCTGGATAGCTTCGGTGGAGTTGAGTCTCGGCAATCAGGATGTCCGCCGCTCCGTACAGATCGATGATGTTGCGCCACCATCCGCGCCCGGGCCGGCGGGTCTGCGCCGCATTGACCAGCAACGGGTCGACCCCGAGGCCACTGAGCCGAATATAGTCCACGGGACTCTCGCTCGTGCGGAACTGGGCCCAGGCGCGCTGCCAGGGATTGCGCAGTTCAAGACTGGTGGCAGTGCCGCTGGTTACCAGCACCGGGATGATCAGCATGGGCGCGGACCGGCGCACCTCGCCACCGATTCCGATCAGCTCCCCGGCCCGGGCGCGGTCGAACAGCAGTCCGAGATCGGCGATATAGCGGGTCGGTCCAATCTGCTCCCGCTCGATGATGATCGAACTGACGAGTTGGTCGAGCGTGGAGTCCGGCAGCGTCGGCGCCTCAGCGAGCGAACGCCCGGTGGCCTTCGCCCATAGCCTACGGAAGCCTTCGCGCTGGGCGATGCGCCACCCGGCATAGCGCGCCGACGCGGCATCCTTGCCCCCGACATCGACGTGGATCCCGCCGACCTCGAGCGTCCCGGAACTGTCCAGCGGCATGATCCCGCGGTCACCGCTTTCCATCTGCGCATACAGGCCGCCGGCGGCTCCCGCGACGGCCAGAAGGATCAACGAGAGCAGGACAAACGGCTTGCGGGCTAGCATCGGCGACGCTTTTGACGACAATGGCGTGGAAATCCAAGCGGGTTGTAGCTACCAGCCCGCAGCCATGGGATTGACCTACGAACAGGCCGGCGTCTCGATCGCCGCAGGCAACGCGCTGGTGAAGGCGATCGGCCCCTTAGCAAAGGCGACCGCGCGGCCGGGAGCGGACGCGGAGATTGGTGGCTTCGGCGGGTTCTTCGACCTTCGCGCCGCAGGGTACCAGGATCCATTGCTGGTTGCCGCCAACGATGGCGTCGGGACCAAGCTAAAGCTGGCGATCGATACCGGCAACCATGATGGCGTCGGCATCGACCTGGTCGCCATGTGCGCCAACGACCTGATCGTGCAGGGCGCGGAGCCTCTCTTCTTCCTCGACTATTTCGCGACCGGCAAGCTCGACAACAATGTCGCGACTGCAGTTGTCGCCTCGATCGCCGAGGGTTGCCGGCAAGCCGGCTGCGCGCTGATCGGAGGCGAAACGGCGGAAATGCCCGGCATGTATGCACCGGGTGACTATGACCTTGCCGGTTTCTGCGTCGGAGCCGTCGAAAGGACCGCGGCGCTCACCGGGAGCAAAGTCGCACCAGGCGACGTGATCCTCGGACTCGCAAGTTCGGGCGTCCACTCCAACGGCTTCTCGCTTGTTCGTCGGATCATCGCCGACAATGGTTGGAAGCTGGACCGGCCGGCGCGGTTCGACGCGGACCGGCTGCTCGGCGACCTGCTGCTCGAACCAACGCGGATCTATGTGAAGAGCCTTCTTCCCGAGGTTCGCGCCGGCCGGATCGCGGGCTTGGCCCACATCACCGGCGGCGGCTTGCTCGAAAACATCCCGCGAGTCCTGCCCGAGGGCTGCCATGCGGTCGTCGATGCCGACAGCTGGGAACTGCCGCGACTGTTCGCATTTCTACAAGCCGGCGGAGCAATCGAGCCGGAAGAACTCGCGCGGACCTTCAACTGCGGGATCGGCATGGTCGTGATCGTTCGCGCGGAGGTTGCCGACGAGGTAGCGCGCAACCTCGAAGCGGCCGGAGAGACTGTCCATCGGATCGGGCGCGTCGAAGCTGGAATCCGCGGCACCACCGTTCGGGGCAGCAACGAAACCTGGAGCGCGCGTTCGGACTGGTCGGCCGTCCATCACCATGACTGACCGTTCGCGGGTCGCGATTCTGATCTCCGGCCGCGGCAGCAACATGATGGCGCTGGTCGAACATGGTCTGACAACAGGCGCTTATGAGGTGGTGCTGGTCGCTTCGAATGTCGTCGACGCGGCGGGTCTTGAATGGGCAAGGCTAAAGGGACTGCCGACCTGGGCTCACCCCAGCAAGGGTATGGCGCGAGCGGATTTCGACGCGCTTCTTTCCGCCCAGCTGGAAGAGCATGACGTGGGTACAATTGCGCTGGCCGGCTATATGCGGCTGCTTTCGCCGGAATTCATCGCGCGCTGGCGCGGGAAGATCCTCAATATCCACCCCTCATTGCTACCGAAGTACAAGGGCCTCGACACGCACGGGCGGGCGATTGCTGCGGGAGACACAGTGGCGGGATGCAGCGTCCATGTCGTCACCGAGGAGCTGGATGCAGGTGAAGTGCTCGGCCAGGTGGAAGTCCCAGTGCTGCCGGATGATACGGCGGACAGCTTAAGCGCGCGGATCTTGCGGGAAGAGCACAAGCTCTACCCGCGCGTGCTGGAGGAATTCGTCACACGTTCCTGAGACGGAACCCCGGCTCAACGGCCGGGCAACCGTGCAACCGCTTAGCCGACGATCTCTTCGGGCTTGAAGAAGAAGTCGATCTCAATCTTGGCGTTCTCGTCGCTGTCCGACCCATGGACTGAGTTGGCTTCGATCGATTCGGCAAACGACTTGCGGATCGTTCCTTCGGCAGCGTCGGCCGGGTTGGTTGCGCCCATCACTTCGCGATTGCGGGCGACGGCGTTCTCACCCTCGAGCACTTGGACAACCACCGGCCCGGAGGTCATGAAGCTGCACAGGTCGTTGAAGAACGGCCGCTCCTTGTGCACCGCATAGAAGCCCTCGGCCTGCTCGCGGGTCATGTGGATTCGCTTGGAGGCGACTACTCGAAGTCCGGCATCTTCAAGTGCCTTGGTGACCGCGCCAGTGAGATTGCGGCGAGTGGCGTCGGGCTTGATGATCGAAAAGGTGCGCGTGACGGCCATTGCCGGCATCTCCTGTTGGCTGAAGTGAGGGGGAATTGGCCGCGCCCCTAGCGGCGCTGACCGGTCAGGGCAAGGGTTAGCCCTTTTCTACCCAGCGCCCTTGTTCATTCTGCGCCCAATAGCGGCGCTCCACCCCGTCCCTGCCGGCGAGGCTTCGCCAAGCATCCCGCGCGGCGCTCAGGAAGTCCGAATCAAACAGATAAAAGACGCGGTCGAAATGAAGCGCGGCGTCGCGCCACTGGCCGTCGGCGATCAGCAGGTTGCGCGCGAGGTTGGGAGCATCGGGTGTCGTGGACAGGAGGATCGGCTGACGAGCGTCGTCAGCGCCGCCTGCCATCGCGTGGGCGAGAAAGCTTGCCGGCCCCTGGTCCCACAATTGCCGGTCGAGCCTAGCGAGCAAGGATGCATCTTCGGCAACCAGCAGCAGACGCGATCCTTCGTCGAGCAGCTTGGTCGCGATGCTCGCGATCACCCCCTCAAGAGGCGCGCCTCCAAGCTGATAGAAGTCGACCCGCATTGGACGTTAGGACTCCGCCGTCTCCTCGATGAACCGGTCGAGCAGCCGAACCCCATAGCCGGTCGCGCCCTTGTCATAGGTGTGCCCCGCCTTGTCCGCCCACACCATGCCGGCAATGTCGAGGTGAGCCCATTTCACGCCATCGTCGACGAACCGCTGCAGGAATTGCGCGGCGGTAATCGAGCCACCTTCACGCGGGCCGACATTCTTGACGTCCGCGATCGGAGAATCGATCAGCCGGTCGAACGCTTCGCCCATCGGCATCCGCCACAATTTCTCGCCGGTGTCGGTTCCAGATTTGGTCAGAGATTCCGCCAACCGGTCATCATTGGAAAACAGACCGCCATATTCATGGCCCAAGCTGATGATCATCGCTCCTGTGAGAGTCGCGAGGTCAACCATGATCTCGGGCAGGATATGCTTCTGCGCCCAACTCATTGCGTCGCACAGCACCAGGCGCCCCTCGGCGTCCGTATTGATGACCTCAACCGTCTGGCCGGACATCGTCGTCACGACGTCGCCGGGGCGCTGCGCATTGCCGTCGGGCATGTTCTCGACCAGCCCGCAGATGCCGACCACATTGGCCTTGGCCTTGCGTCCGGCGAGCGCCTTCATCGCTCCGGCGACGGCTCCAGCGCCGCCCATGTCCCACTTCATCGCTTCCATGCCGGCGGCGGGTTTGATGGAGATCCCGCCGGTATCGAAGGTCACGCCCTTCCCGATCAGCGCGACCGGCTTCTTGCCCTCGTCCGCTCCGGACCAGCGCATGACCAGCAGGCGCGGCTCACGGACGGAGCCTCGCGCGACCCCGAGCAGCGCTCCCATCCCCTGCGCCTCCATCGCGGCGCGATCGAGCACCTCGATGGCCACGCCAAGGTCGGCCAGATGCCGGCAGCGCTCAACGAAGCTTTCGGGGTAGATGATGTTTGCGGGCTCGGTGACCAATTCACGAGTCAGCGCGACTCCATCCACCAGCGGACGCCACCGCGTCTCCCACCGCTGCTCGGCACCCTCGCCTCCGCCGACGATCGTCACCTCATTGAGGCTCGGCTTCAGCTTATCCTTGAGCCGCGTGCGGTAGCGATCATGACGCCACGCCCGCAGGCTAACGCCGAGGGCCACGCGCGCAGCCGCATCGCCGTCAAAGCCGCTGCCCGTCAGATCGATCACCGCGCGAGTCTCTCCGGATGTCAGCAAGCGCGCCACGGCCGTCCCGCCGAGCCGTTCCGCTCCCGCGTCCGGCTTGCCGCCGGTTCCCGTTCCAATGACAAGGAGGCGCCGGACGCCGTCTCCTTCGGCGATCCAGCTTTCGAAGACGGCCCCCGCCTCCCCTTCGAACCGGGCAGCGCGCAAGGCTGCCTCCGCTTGGGCCCGAGCAGGACCGAGAGACGCCAGGCCCGAGCGATCCGGTCCGGCGACCGGCAGGACCAGCGGGTAAGTTCCTTCCGGACGGCTGTCGGCGAAGCGAATCTGCATCAGTTTTCCCTGATCGAAGGAGGAATTTGCGGATTACCTAGTGCGGCCTTGGCCGCATGGCAAAAAGCCACTAGGCAGGCGGTGAGCATAGGGTAGCGGGTACGATCGGTGGGGCGTTCAAGGGGAATCGGCTTGACGGCGATGGCACTTGTCATCGCACTCGCCAGTCCTGCGCTCGGGCAGGAGACTGGACCGGTCGCCACCTCTCCGGCGCCTGGGACCACTCCCGAGCAGGGCAGCACCGTCGACTTCAGCGCCGACGCGGTCGAGTATGACAGCGAGGCGGAGGTTGTCACCGCCATTGGCCGGGTCCGCATGTTCCGCGACGGCTATCACCTTGCCGCGGATCGAGTGATCTGGGCCAGGACCACTGATGAGGTCCGAGCCGAGGGCAATGTCGTCATCGTCAATCCAGAGGGTGACAAGCTGGTCAGCGACGGGGTGGTGCTGACCGACGAGTTAAAGAGCGGAACGATGAGCAATCTGCTGGTCGTGCTCGAAAACGGATCCCGGCTTGCGGCACGGCAGGGAAGCCGCACCCAAGGCGTCACGACGTTGAACAATGCCGTCTATTCGCCCTGCCCCGTCACGACTCCGGAAGGGTGCCCAAGAAATCCGAGCTGGAAGATCACCGCCGCGCGAGTGACTCATGATGCCGCCCAGAAGAAGGTACGGTTCTACGGAAGCCAGCTCAACCTGTTCGGCCTATCGATTCCGCTCCTGCCCATCTTCAGTATCTCGAGCGACACCAGCAATGAGGGCTACAGCGGGATTCTGGCGCCCAGCATCTCCTTCTTCGGAAAGAACGGGATTGAGCTGGCCGTCCCCTATTTCTGGAAGATCGCTCCCAATCGTCACTTGACCTTCACGCCTCATCTCTACTCAGCCGAGCTTCCGGCGATGGAGATCGAGTACCGCCACCTGGACACCAAGGGAGCGTTCCAAATCGCCGCCTTCGGGACCTATGGCGATCGCGAAGAGGCCTCGAGCGGCGAGCCGGTTCGCGGGTTCCGTGGCTCGTTCAGCGGCAACGGCAAATGGCAGTTCGATCCGCTGTGGAGCCTGACAAGCTCCATCCGGCTCGCGACCGACAAGACGGTTCTGCGCCGTTATGACATCTCCCGTGACGACAAGTTACGCAACTTCGTCAATGTCGAGCGCATCGATCTCGACAGCTATGTCTCGATCGCTGGCTGGGCATTCCAGGGGCTGCGGACCAACGATGTCCAGAAACGCATTCCGATCGCGCTCCCGGCGGTCGACGCACGATTGCGGCTCGACCCTCCAGTCCTGGGAGGCAAGATTGAGCTGCAGGCCAACAGCCTCGCCATCCTGAGACGGGAAGGTCAGGACACGCAGCGGGCGTTTATGAGCGCGCGCTGGGATGCCCGGTCGCTGACGAACTGGGGACAGGAAGTTGTGCTCACCGCGTTCGGGCGGGCGGACGCCTATCATACCGACGAGGCGGAAGAGACGGTGACTTCCCTCTACCGGGGCAACAATGGCTGGCATTTCCGGGGCATCGGAGCGCTTGCCGCCGACATGCGCTGGCCATTGGTCGGTCCGTTTCTGGGCGGCATCCAGCGCCTGACGCCGCGGGTTCAGCTCGTGCTGACGCCTCCGACCAAGAACTTCAGCATCCCGAACGAAGATTCCCGCTCGGTCGACCTTGAGGACACCAACCTGTTCGCCCTCAACCGCTTCTCCGGCTACGACCGGTGGGAGGACAGTTCGCGGCTCACCTATGGCATTGAATGGGCGCTCGATCGCCCGAACCTGGCGGTCCGCACAGTCGTCGGGCAGAGCCGGTGGATCAATAGCCGTCCCTCGATCTTCCCCACCGGCACCGGATTGACGGAAAAGACATCGGACATCGTCGGCCGGACACGGGTGCAGCTCGGCCGCCTCATCGACTTCACGCACCGTTTTCGGCTCGACAAGGATGGCTTGGCCGTGCGGCGCAACGAGATCGACCTGACATTCGGCTCGGAAGAGACCTATGTTCGCGCGGGTTACCTGCAGCTTGACCGCGACATTTCTCGCGAAATCGAGGATTTGCGCGACAAGGAAGAGCTGAGGTTCGGCGGCCGGTGGAAATTCCATCGCTACTGGTCGGTGTTCGGGGCCACCGTCCTCAACCTTACGGATGCGAGCGAAGATCCCTTGTCGCTCGCCGACGGGTTCGAACCGGTCCGTCACCGCTTCGGAATCTCCTATGAAGATGAATGCCTTGAAGTTGGCTTATCGTACCGGCGGGACTATGAGCGCATCGGAGAGCTTGACGCGAGCAGCAAGGTTCAACTCCAATTCTCGCTCAAGGGCCTTGGGCGCTAAGCATTGGTTCATGGGCGCTTTCGCAGCAGCAAGGTGAATGCGCTTGAAGAAAAAGGATTATCGGGTGGCTAAACGCTTTTCATCCTCGCGTTACCGGTTGCTGGCCGCAGGTGTGACGATGCTCGGACTCGCCGCCATCGCGACAGCTCAGGACACCAAGCGCGAACCAAGCAGCGTCAGCGCTCTGAAACTCCCCGACAATCCCACTGTCTACGGAAGCGCCATTCCGTCAGTCATCAAGGCCACCGCGATCGTCAATGGCGAGGTCATCACTCAAACCGACATTGATCAGCGGGTCGCACTGCTGAGAATCTCCAACGGCGCTGAAATCCCGGCTGAGGAGTTGGAACGGCTCCGGGTTCAAGTACTTCGCAACCTGATCGACGAGACGCTGCAGATCCAGGCGGCGCGCACCGCGGAGATCAAGATCACCCCGGAAGATATCGACAAGGCGATCAAACGGGTTGCTGGCAACGCGAAGCAAACTCCCGAACAGATGGCTCAATTCCTCGCGCGCAACGGATCATCGATCCGCTCGATTCGCCGTCAGATCGAAGGCGAGCTTGCGTGGACCCGGCTTCAACGCGCCAAGATCGAATCTCAGGTCAGCGTCGGCGATGAAGAGGTGAAGGCGATCATCGACCGAATGAACGCCTCCAAGGGAACCCAGGAATATCGCGTCGGGGAGATCTTCCTGCCAGCGACGACCGAGACCATGCCGCAAGTGACGGCCAACGCTCAGAAGATTCTCGAGCGGCTTCGGTCGGGCGCCTCGTTCGCCGGCTATGCGCGGCAGTTTTCCGAGGCATCGACGGCCGCTGTTGGCGGTGATCTTGGCTGGGTTCGACCAGAGCAACTGCCCGACCCGCTCGCCAACGCACTTCGTCAGATGAACGTGGGTCAGATCAGCGCGCCGATCCCGGTGCAGGGTGGACTGTCGATCATCGCCGTGGCCGATGCGCGCAAAATTCTCACTGCCGATCCGCGCAACGCAGTCCTTAGCCTCAAGCAGGTGTCGATCAGCTTCCCCAAGGGCACGACACAGTCGCAGGCTACGCCGGTGTTGAGCCGGTTCGCCAACGCGGCCCGCAATGTCGGCGGCTGCGGTGGCGCGGAGCGGGTCGCGGCCGAGTTCAAGGGCGAGGTGGTCCAGAGCGACCAGGTGAAGCTGCGTGACCTGCCGCCCACGCTTCAGGCCATGATGCTGCCGATGCAGGTCGGTCAGGCGACCCAGCCGTTCGGATCGCTTGAGGATGGGGTGCGTGTCCTGGTTCTGTGCGGTCGTGACGAAGCCAGCGACGCTGCTGCTCCGACCTATGATCAGGTCTACGCGCAGCTCAACGAAGAGCGCATCAACATGCGCGCTCGGCGCTATCTGCGCGATCTCCGACGCGACGCGATGATCGACTTCCGCTAGGCAAGCCCCTAGACGGCGCTCATGACCGGACCCGAGATGCTGCCGCTCGCCGTCTCGCTGGGGGATCCGGCGGGGATCGGCCCGGAAGTCGTCGCAAAATGCTGGGACTACCGCGAACGCTGGGCCCTGCCGCTGTTTTTCGCGATTGGGGACCCACGCTCGCTGTCGGCGGTATGGGACGGACCGATCGCGATGATCGACGATCCCCGCGAAGTCAGTTCCGCTTTTGGTGATGGCCTTCCGGTTCTCTCGGTGAGCGCCGCCGAACCGGACTCACCCGGCCGTCCGAGTATCGCCGGAGCGCATTGTTCGTTCGACTCGCTCGAACTCGCTGTCGGCCTGGCACGCTCGGGCTCATCCGCAGCGGTCGTTACTGCACCGGTGTCGAAGGAGCAGCTTTACGGCATCGGGTTTAGCTACCCCGGACAGACGGAATTCGTTGCTGAGCGCTGCGGGGTGGCCTCGTCGAATGTCGCGATGATGCTTGCCGGGCCAACGCTGCGCGCCGTGCCGGTGACCACCCATGTTCCGCTCGCCGAGGTCGTCGGAAGGCTCAGTCCAGCCCTGATCGAAGCACGCGGCCGCGCGACATTGCGGGGATTGCAGAAGAATTTCGGGATCGCCGAGCCGCGCCTGGCGGTGGCCGGCCTCAACCCTCACGCCGGAGAAGGCGGAGCGCTGGGCAGCGAGGAGATCGAGCTGATCCGGCCGGCGATCGACGCGCTCCGGGAAGAGGGCTGGAATGTCACCGGCCCCCTCCCAGCCGACACCATGTTCCACCATGCTGCACGCTCCCGTTACGACGCAGCGCTGTGCATGTATCATGATCAGGCGCTGATCCCGTTGAAGGCGCTGCACTTCGACGAAGGCGTCAACATCACGCTTGGGCTGCCCATTGTCCGGACCGCACCGGATCATGGCACCGCATTCGACATCGCCGGACAGGATCGGGCGGATCCGCGGGCGATGGCCTGCGCGCTGCGCATGGCGGCGGACTGCGCGGAAGCACGGCTGCGGTTCGCTTGAGCGAGGGAGTCACGCCGCTTCGGGAGGTGATTGCTCGCCATGGCCTCGATGCGCGCAAGGCATTAGGTCAGAATTTTATCCTCGACCGGCACTTGCTTGCACGGATCGCAGCAATCCCTGGGAAGCTGGCGGGCGAAACGGTCTATGAGGTCGGTCCTGGTCCAGGCGGCCTCACACGCGCGCTGCTAGACGCCGGGGCGGTTGTCACCGCCGTCGAGCGCGACCGCCGCTGCCTCGCGCCACTGGCTGAGCTTGAGCAGGAATTCACCGGCAGGCTGCGGGTGATCGACGCCGACGCGATGGCCATCGATGAGGCGGCCGAGGTCGGCGCGGGCGCGCACATC
>CAMLKX010000030.1 GCA_946480515.1 uncultured Sphingomonadaceae bacterium
TGCCGAGCGCTTTGACGCGCTTCGGCCTGCCGTCGACCTTCGGTCCGGTCGGCCCCTGGCTGGTGACCAAGGACGAAGTCGGCGACGTGCAGAACCTCGCCATGTGGCTCGACGTGAACGGCGCTCGGATGCAGACCGGTAATACGCGCACAATGATCTTCGCCTGCGCGGACCTGGTCAGCTACATCAGTCAATTCGTCCACTTGCAGCCCGGCGATATCATTACGACCGGAACGCCGCCTGGCGTGGGGATGGGCCGGACGCCACCCATTTACCTGAACGCGGGCGACGTCGTGGAACTCGGAATCGAAAAGCTTGGGACGCAGCGGCACAGGATCGTGAACTGGGATGACTAATCTTCCGGGCACCGAACGCATGAACAAGGTCTGGTACGTTGACAGGCCGGTTGCCGGCATCCCCAACGAACGCAATTTCCGACTCGCGATCGAGCCTGTTCCGGAGCCGGGCGAGGGCCAGGTACTGATGCGCACGATCTATATCAGCATCGCGCCCGGGGTCAGGCCACTGCTGCCCTATGCGGGGGCCGAGCCGGACGTCGCGCACGGTGCGTCGACGGGCCGGGTTGATGCCTCCGGCGACGCTTTGCCCGATCCAATGCACATTCGGGTCGGTGAGCGCATGCGGTGTGGGATCGTACCGTCCAAGTCGCCCTATGCGGGCGGCACGGTCGGCGAAGTTGTTGAATCCCTTCACCCGGACTTTCGCCCCGGCGACTATATTTTCGGCGGCCGCTACTGGCAGGAATATGAGGTGGTCGATGGTGAAGCGTCGCTCCGGCTCGACCCGCAATTTCTGCCGATCGAAGCAGACCTGACGATGCTTGGACGCTCCGCCTTCACGGGATGGGTCGGCTACCGCCGCTACTGCGCAGCCAAACCGGGAGAGACGATCGTCGTCGCCTCAGGGGCCGGCGCGGTGGGAATGATGGTCATCCAGATGGCCAAGGCAGATGGTCTGAAGGTGATTGGAATTAGCAGCGGCTCTGAGAAGTGCGCGTGGGTGCGGGATAAGCTCGGTGCCGACGCATGCATCGACCGGCTGGCTGGCGACGTAGGTGAAGCGCTCGACCGGCTGAGTCCCGCGGGCGTGGACATCTATTTCGATAATGTCGGCGGATTCATCCAGCAATCGATCTTCGACCGCCTGAAGCCGTTTGGCCGCCTGATCGTGTGCGGAATGGCGGCCGAATATAATGGTGCCGAAAGCAGCAGCCTCCCTACCGGCACGATCCTCGTAAAGAGATTGCGGATCGAAGGCTTCGTCGTGCTCGACCATGAGCAGGAATATCAAAGCTTCCGCAACGAGATCGCGAGCCGGTGGCATGCCGGCAGGCTCGTGTACGACCAGCACGTCTTTAATGGGATCGAGGCCGCTCCGCAGGCTCTTGCTGCCTGTCTTTCCGGGCGCAACCGGGGTGGGAAGATCCTGGTTCAGGTCTCAGAAAACAGTAGCAAATAGTCAGACGGCACGCCTTCCAGGCACAAGCCTGTTGACCCGCAGCCGCGCCGGAGCCGATGATCGGACCCAATCCAAAAAATTCGAGGAGAAGGTTGGTGCGGTTTCACTTCGCAGAGTCGATGACGGCAATTGAGAATTACATCCCGCTCGCGAAGGCGGCGGAGGCGGCGGGCTTCGAAGGGTTCATGGTTCCCGATAGCCTGATCTACCCCAAGCAGTCCGACACCAGCTACTCCTACACCGCAGACGGTTCGCGCGAATTCCTCGAGAACAAGCCGTTCATCGAGACGTTCACGCAGGCGACGGCGATGCTCGCGGTGACCGAGCGCCTGCAGGTGACGACGAACGTCCTCAAGCTGCCGGTTCGTCCGCCGCTATACGCTGCCAAGATTGCCGCCTCGATCGCTGCGCTGTCGGACAACCGCTTCAATCTAGGGGTAGGCCTCAGCGTCTGGCCGGAAGACTATCAAGTCATGGGTGTCCCTTACGAGCATCGCGGCAAGCGTTTTGATGAATGCATCGACATCGTCCGCGGGCTCACCGCCGGCGGCTACTTCGAATATCATGGCCAGTTCTACGATCTTCCTCCCGTGAAGCTGAATCCAGTCCCAACCAAGCCGATCCCGATCCTGATCGGTGGGCATTCCGACGCCGCGTTGAAGCGAGCAGCTCGTCATGACGGGTGGATGTGTGCCGGCGGGATCGATGTCGTCGAGCCGATCGCGCCCAAGCTGCGGGAGTATCGTGCCGAGCTCGGTAGGACCAATTCGCCCTTCCGAATTTTTGCCGGTGAGATGGGGCAGGTTAGCCCTGATCTCGTCAAGCGGCATGAAGATGCCGGCACCACCGACCTGACGATCGTGTTTCGGAATCTTTACGCCATGGAGGAGGATCGGCAGCCGCTTGCCGAGAAGATCGATCTGATCAATCGCTTCGCCGATCAGGTCATCTCGCGCCAATAGCGTCGTCGGAGCCAAACCTCTGGACCGGGCGTTATTTGTAGAAGGACTTGTCCGGGAGGCAGCCATGTGGGTTGGGTCAATTGGACTGGTGATGTTGGCGGCTGTTACCGCGCAGTCATCGACTTCGCCCTCTGGGAGAACTCAGGCGTCGGCGAGGGAAGTGCCGAGCCATCCGGGCGAAGTCGCCTTTGTTGACGAAGGTGAGCGGGGTTTTGTCTACCGCCGGTTCCCAAGTGGGCAGCGGCTCTACACCAATGATCGCGACCGGCCCGGCCGCTCATCCTGCAAGGACGGCTGCGCATCGGCCTGGCCGCCGGTCTATGCTCCGGCGGACGCGGTGGCGATGGGCGACTGGTCGCCGATCACGCGCTCGGATGGACGGCGGCAATGGGCGCTCAAGGGCAAACCGGTTTACACCCGCTTCCATGATCACCCCGATCGACCCCGGGGCGATGGGATCAAGGGCCGGTGGCATCTCGTCCCCTACACCCTCGTGCAGCGCAATCCCAATCCCTGAGCATTCATGTTAATCTCTGCGAGTCTCAGTTGGGCAGCAGGATCACAGGAGCGGAACGGACCCGATGGATAAAGGCATCTTCAGCGAACGTGAACAGGCGATGGAGGCGGGCTATTTCCGCCAGCAGGACGCGAAGCTGATCGAGCGGCTGCGTCAGAACGCCAAGCTCGATGACATCGCCGCCGCACTGGCGGAGAAGCTGCAAGTCGACAACCCGGATTTGCTCGCACGGGTGAAGGACCTCGGGATCACTGCGCACACGGTAGCGGCATTCTTCCTCGCACCGCTGGTCCAGGTCGCCTGGGCGGATGGTTCGGTAAAGCGCAAGGAGCATGAGGCGGTTCTGCGGCTGGCCCATAAACGCGGCGTTGAGGAAGGTTCGCCGGCCGAGGCCCAACTTATCGGATGGCTAGGCGCCAGGCCATCGGACACGCTCTTCGACACGGCGGTGGAAGTCCTGAAATACAGCTTTGGCGTGCTGCCGCCGAGAGAGCGGGACGAGCGGATCAAGCGCGTCGTTGATGCCTGCCATGATGTTGCGTCAGCATCCGGTAACAGCCTGGTTAGCCTGCTCGCGCTTGGGAGCAGGCTTCCCGGTTCCGAGGAAGCGATGCTCGACGAGCTTACCGCCAGGCTTCGCGCCCACGACTAGTCGTCCCTTGGCGGGGGGACCGAATCCTCCGTTTCTGTCAGTCGACCAGATCCCACAGGTTATTGCTTGAGAAGGACCATTTGAAGCTGGCCTGGAAGCGTGTGTCGCTACCTCTGTCGCCGTTGTTGTCGGTTCGCCGGCCCCACAGGAACTCGCCGCCCGCAAGGACATTTTCGACGGGAGTCCACAGCAGGTTGGCGGATGCATACTCACCCTTGTGGAAGGCATTGTCGTCCTGGAAATTGGTGTTGGTGACCCGGGTGAAGCTGTAGCCGAGGGCAGAGCTCAACTTCTTCGACCACTGCAAATCGACATAGGCGGAGACGCCGAGGAGCTTCACCGCCTCCGCTTCCGGCAACAGGATCAGCTCGTCCCCGTCGCTGATCACATCGACGGACGGCGCAAGGTCCATGCCGCCATCGTTCATGTAGGTCGCGATGCCGCGGCCGTAGACAATGCCAAGCCGCGGGGTGGCCATCCCAAGCTTGATCGCAGTGGTGGCGTTGACGCCCCAGCCCGTCTCGTTCCCGTCCGGCTCATTATCTTCCGTCCCGCGCGTGTCATAGCCGATCTTGCGCAGGATGCCCGCGAGCCGGACATGACCCCAGTTCCCACCGTAGCGAATGGCTGCCGTGAAGTCGGGCAGTTCCTCATTGGACTGGAGGTTCTCGGCGATGTCTTCGTCGATCAGCCGGATATTGCCGGGGTCGATGTCATCGCTGGGATGCTCAAGCGCAACCGCGGCTTCCCAGCCGCTTTGATTCAGGAATGTCCAGCGGATCTGCGGTGTCCGCACGAACACCATGCCCGGCGGTCCCCAGTAGTCGATCACGTTTGGGAAGATATCCCCGTCCATGAAGAGCGTATTGGTTTGACCGGCGAGGAACGGACCCCATTTTGCGTACATGTGTCGCACGCGGAACGTGGTCTGGCCTGCGTCCACGCCCGTTCCGAACAGGTCGAATTCGAACTTCGCTTCGTAAGGGCGCTCTGCGAGGGTTCCGGTCGCCTTGACGCCGAGCCGCGACTGACGAACGCTGAATACCGACTGTCCATTGCCGCCGAATTCGCCTTCCTGTGTCGGAATGCGGGACGGACGAAGCGTTGCATCCCAATCGGGATTTACCCGCTTGAAGTCCTGGATCGCATCGAGCTGGAGAAATCCATAAAGCTCGAGGTTGTGATCCTTGGCTCGCTTTTCCGCCGCCGGCGTATATTGAACCGCGGGAGCCTCGGTCGATACGCCGAGCCGCTGCTCCAGGCGATTCATCCTGGCGCGTAGCTCCTGCAGTTCCTTCAGCGACTCTGCCCGTTCTGCTTCCGTGAGGGGCCGCGCCGCCGAAGTCTCAGCAGCCGGGTCTTGGGCTCCGGAGGCAACCGCCGGTGAACAGATGAGAGCCGCTGACGCGAGCAGAACCGACTTAGACATCGAATTCCCCGTCCCTTTACAAAACCGTGGATGAATTATGAGGTGACGTATTGCCGGAGTAACTCAGGGTTTCCCCGAATAGGGCGAGGATTCACGATCAGTCGGCAGCAAGTCCCGCCCGGCGAAATACCGCAACAGCCGCGGCAACTTGATCGACGGACGGCGGCTGCGTGTCAGCGAGCTTATATTCCAGACCGAGCCGTTCCCACTTGTATCGGCCCATCTGATGGAACGGCAGAACCTCCACTCTCTCGACGACGCCGAGCGACGATCCAAAGTTCGCCATCGCTTCCATCTCTGCCGGAACATCCGTCAGTCCGGGGACCAGCACATAGCGCAGCCACATCGGCCGCTTGAGCTGCGCTACCCGTTTGGCAAATGTGAGAACATCCTCGTTGTGCATCCCGCCGGTCACGCGTTCATGCTGTTCTCGGGTGAAGGCCTTCATGTCCAAGATCACGAGGTCGATGGTGGACAGTTCATCGTCTGAAAACCGTTCGCCATAATAGCCGTTGGTCTCAATGGCGGTGTGGACGCCCATCTCTTTGACCGCCTTGAACAGGCGTGCGGCGAAGCGGTCTTGCATCAGCGGTTCGCCGCCCGACAGAGTGAAGCCGCCATTCATCGCCTTGAGCCCGTTGGCATATTTCCGGACCCCCTCGATCGCACGGTCGAGCGTGACAGGAATTCCATTCTTGAGCGTCCAGGTGTCAGGGTTGTGGCAGTATTGACACCGGAACATGCAGGACGTGGTCCACGCTACGAGCCGAATGCCGGGACCGTCCACGGCCGAACCGCTGGTGAAACTGTGCAGGAACCCGAGATCGCCGGTCTTGAGAGCAGTGCGGACGTCCGAATCCGGTAGCCCGTGGCCGAGATGAACCCTCATTTCGAAGGGCGACTTCGCCTCGAGCGGCGGCTGCTCGGCGGCGACTTCGGCTGTCATATCAGCCTCCGTGGAAGGTTCGGTTGATCACATCCATCTGCTGCTCGCGAGTGAGCCGAACGAAATTGACCGCATAGCCCGACACACGGATCGTCAGGCTCGGGTATTTCTCCGGATGGTCCATCGCGTCCAGCAGCGTGTCCCGGTTCAGCACGTTGACGTTCATGTGATAGCCGGTGGTGCCGAAGAAGCCGTCGAGGATGGACGTCAAGTTCGTGACCTGATCCTTTTGAGTTCGGCCAAGCCCGGTCGGCACGAGCGTTGTGGTCAGCGAAATCCCGTCCTGAGCATCGCGATAGGGGATTTTCGCGACGGAGGCCGCCGAAGCGTGGATGCCATGGCTGTCTCGCCCATGCATCGGGTTCGCTCCTGGGGCAAAGGGCTCGCCCTTGCGGCGCCCGTCCGGCGTATTCCCCGTTGCCTTGCCGTAGACGACGTTCGAAGTGATGGTCAGTACGGACTGCGTGTGCAACGCGTTGCGGTAGAGGGGGAATTTGCGAAGCTTCGCCATGAAGGTCGACACGAGCCACGCGGCCATGCCATCGACCCGATTGTCGTTGTTGCCGAACAGCGGGAACTCGCCCTCAGTGACATAGTCAACGATCAATCCGCTGTCGTCGCGAACGACCTTCACCTTCGCATATTTGATCGCTGAAAGGCTGTCGGCAACGACCGACATGCCGGCGATGCCAAAAGCCATTGTTCTGACCGGCGCATAATCATGCAGCGCCATCTCAATGCGCTCATAAGCATATTTGTCATGCATATAGTGGATGACATTCATTGCGCTGGCGTAAGTCCCGGCGAGCCAATCCATGGTCTTGTCAAATCGGTCGACCACATCGTCAAAATCGAGATAGTCGCCTTTCACCGGCTCCGCCGGCGGCGCGACCTGCTTACCGCTAACCTCGTCGCGGCCGCCATTGATTGCATACAGCAGCCCCTTGGCGAGGTTCGCCCGCGCCCCGAAGAACTGCATCTGCTTGCCCATTGCCATGGGTGAGACACAGCAGGCGATCGCTCCATCATCGCCCCACGCCATGCGCATGATCTCGTCGCTTTCGAATTGGATCGAACTGGTGTCGATCGCGACCTTTGATGAGAAGCGACGGAAGCCTTCCGGCAGATTTGGGGTGTACCAGATGGTCAGGTTCGGCTCAGGCGCCGGTCCAAGATTGTAAAGGGTCTGAAGGAAACGGAAGCTGGTCTTCGTCACGAGCGGACGGCCATCATCACCCATCCCGGCAATTGATTCCGTGACCCATGTCGGATCACCCGCGAACAGATCGTCATATTCGGGAGTCCGCAGGAACCGGACAATCCGCAGCTTGATGACGAAATCGTCGATGATTTCCTGCGCCTGCTCCTCGGTCAGTGTCCCGTTAGCCAGGTCGCGTTCGAAATAGATGTCGAGGAAGGTCGAAACCCGGCCGAGCGACATCGCCGCGCCATTCTGTTCCTTCACACTGGCGAGATAGCCGAAATACAGCCACTGAACGGCTTCCTTCGCGGTGGCCGCTGGCCCGGAGATGTCGAAGCCGTATTTCGCAGCCATCTGCTTGAGCTCGCCGAGCGCGCGGATCTGCTCGCTGAGTTCCTCGCGATCGCGAATGATATCGTCGAGCGACCACTGCGCGTCGAGTGATGCTTTCTCAGCCTTCTTGGCTTCGATCAGCCGGTCGACTCCATAAAGCGCGACCCTCCGGTAATCGCCGATAATGCGACCGCGCCCATAGGCATCCGGAAGCCCGGTCAACACATGCGAGCTTCGGCACTTCCGGACATCTTCGGTGTAGGCGTCGAACACGCCCTCGTTGTGGGTCTTGCGATATTTGGTGAAGGTTTCGACGACCGTGGGGTCCGGCTTGTAGCCGTAGGCCTCGAGCGAGTTCGTCACCATGCGCAGACCGCCGTTCGGCATGATTGCACGCTTGAGCGGAGCTTCGGTCTGCAAGCCGACGATCAACTCATTGTCCTGGTCGATGTAGCCGGCATCGTGAGCGGTGATGGTGCTGGGGACCTGTGACACGTCCAGCACACCTTTTTTGCGCTCCTCGACGAACAAGTCTGTCAGTTTTTTCCAGATGCCGAGGGTCCGCGGGGTCGGTCCCGCAAGGAAGCTCTCGTCGCCGTAGTAAGGCTCATAATTGTTCTGGAGGAAGTTGCGGACATTGATCTCCTTCGTCCACAGCCCCGGTTTGAACGCGGCAGACTGCGATGCATCGGCCCCGCGGGGTTCCAGGACGGCAGTCGACATCAGTTCCTCCTACGGATCATTCAGCTGAAAGCTCGACGGGGCGCGGGGAAACTTCGGTTTCCCGGCGCGCTCTGGACCCTGTTTCCCGCAAGAGAAACGTCAGGCCGATCGCGAGGGCGACGCCGATCAGCATCGGCATGAAAGTCGACTGATAGTCTGCGAGATCACGCTCGACGCCGCCGCTGATGCGCATCAGGCGTCCCGCGAACAGGGGGCCGAACAGGGCGGTCAGAGAGAAGTTGATGAAGTTGACGACCCCGGTCGCAGTGCCGCTGTGCTCGGGCCGATTTGCCTCCTTGATGACGGTATAAGGGATCATCGCTGCCCCTGACGCAATTCCGGCCACAAGCGCGAGGAAATAGGGCGGGAAGGTCCCGGCAGGACCGTACAGTCCGAAAGCCAGTGTTGCGAGGAGCACCGAAGCCGCACCGATGATGACCGGCTTCCTTCGGCCAATCCGGTCCGAGATCCAGCCGAGCAGTGGGCAGCCGATGATCCATCCGAATGGGACTGCGGCGGACCTGAGAACGGCCACCTCATAGGGGGCGCCATACGCCTCCTGGAGGAAGCGGACGCCCCACACCATGTCAAAAATGGTGGTCGGAATGAACATGAGACCAGCAATCAGCCCGCACAGGATCGACTGCGGGTTGATGAAGACGGTGCCCATGGCCTTTATCGCGGGCCCGAGGCCAGCCTTGCTCGCGGCGGCCCCGGGCTTGGGCTCCTGCCGCGGGATCAGGATGAAGAGCAGGATCGCGATCGGAATGCCGGCGAACCCCATCAGCAACCAGAAGCGGTCCCAGCCGAGCCCCGATCCAATCAGCGGTCCGACAATGAACTGTCCTGCCGATCCCCCGGCCATGCCGAACATCTGCGTTACGCCGATCAGTGTCGCGGCTTTCGAGGCCGGCATGAAGGTCGTCACCAGGTAGACGGCGCCGATCAGCGCAAACACCCCGCCAGCACCCTGCATGAACCGGCCGACGCTGCCCCAGGTGGGATCCGCTGTCGAAAACATTAGCGCACCAATGGCCACGCTTGCCGCACCCAGCGGGACCACCCTTTTGGGGCCAAGCTGGTCGAGGGCTACTCCGGCGACGAGACTGAACGGCGCATAGCCATAATAGAACAGCCCCACGAGCGAAGCCACGCCGACAGCGCTGAGGCCGAAGGCTGTGCTTAGCTCCGGCACCATCACGGCGGGTGCCGAGCGCATCGAATATTGGTAGAAGTAGAAGACGGCAGTCAGCAGCCAGGCCGCGGCGACAATCCCGAGGGACGCCCGCGCCGCTCCCGGCCGCTGATCCAATGCCGTCACCTGCGTTCGCCCATCAGCAGAGGACGAGGGCCTGTGCAAGACCGGCTTCCGACGTCTCCTTATATTTGGAGTTCATATCCCTGGCCGTCTGGGCCAAGGCCGTGATGACCGTGTCGACGTCGACGCGCCGGTTCGCGGAAATCTCGTTCTTGGCGATGAGATAGCCTGTCCACGCCTTCACCGCTCCGAAGGCACAGCGCTCAATGCACGGCACCTGAACGAAGCCGGCGACCGGATCGCAGGTCATGCCGAGGTGGTGCTCAAGCGCGGCACCGGCGCCGTTCGCCGAGATTTGCGGCGGGTCGTCATGCGCTGCGGCGATTGCGGCAGCGCCCATTCCGGACGCCACTCCGATCTCCGCCTGGCAGCCACCTTCCGCTGCCGAGAGCGTAGCATTGTGCTTGCACAAATAGCCGATGATCGCCCCGGCCAGCAGCGCTTCGCGGAGTTTCTGATCCGACTTTTTCGCTCCATCGGGCCCGAGCGAATAAATGACGGCCGGCATCACGCCCGCCGAACCACCGGTCGGCGCGGTGATCACCAGGTGCCCGCGTGCATTCTCCTCGGATCCTGCCAGGGCGGCTGCGGATATGACCCCGATGCCGCGTCTGGCCTGATGTTCCTCCTTCAGAGCGTTCCGGTAGACGTCGCCTGCCTTGGTCTTGAGCTTGATCGGCCCAGGCAGGGTGGCGGTCGGCGCATTCAAGCCGGTCTTCACCGTCGCCCGCATCGCGCCGATGATCTTGTCGAGGAAGGCATCGATCTGGGCTTTGTCGCGGCCTGAGATCGCGAGCTCGTTGGCATAGGCCAGCTGCGCGAGCGTGATGTTGTCGCGCCTAGTGTAGTCGAGCACCTCCTTCATGGTCGAATAGGGGTATTTCGGGGGATTCTTCTTGGGTGGCTCATAACCCTTCCACTCGATGAAGCCGCCGCCGACGGAATAATATTCCTGTTCTAGCAGCACCTTGTCGCCCGCGAGGAGCTTGGCGGTCATTGTGTTCGGATGATGGAAAGTGCCCTTCGGCGCATCGTAGATGATGTCCTTGAGCGACACATTGATCGTCTTCGCGCCAAGCTTCACCGGGAACGTCTTGGTCGGATTCGCCGCGAGATCGTCCAGGATGGCCGGATCGATCGTCGCCGGTTCATAACCGGCGAGTCCGGCGAGGGCGGCGCGTTCCGTCCCATGGCCCTTCCCAGTGGCGCTGAGGCTGCCGAACAGATGAACCTTGAGCGCCGTGGCTTGAGCCAATTGATCGGCCGGCAGCTTCGATGCGCGCTGATAGAAATCATAGGTGATGCGCATCGGCCCGATCGTGTGTGATGACGACGGCCCCGGCCCGACTTTGTAGAATTCGTCGACCAGGGTCATCACCGGACCCTTGCTTTTCTTTACCACCTGAAGGTCCGGATTGACGTCTCCTCCGCCCAGTGGCGATTGTGCCGGAACCTGTCCGAACAAGGGTGAAGCGCGACCCCCGACAGCAACGATGGCCGTGACCATCGCGCTTTGCATCATGAACGCTCGCCGGTCCGATCCCGCCGGCGGCTCGGAATAATCCAGCTCAGGGTAGCTGAAGGTTTCGCTGCTGCCAGTCTCAAAGTCCATCGTGAACTCCCAACTCAATCAGGGAACCGGCACCGGAAGCTGCAGAGTGCAGAACCAGCGCCCTCGATTTCCTATGTTGCGCTGCTGAGCATATGTTGGGGTGGCTGACCCGCTATCAGGGCGAACCCGGAGATGGCTCGGTCGAATTGCCGACCTGCTGACGCAGCGAGCAAGAGCGCTGATCTGCGGCGATCAGGGCATATCCCGATGGAGCAGCTAGGTCCTCGGCTTATGCTCCCACAGTATCGCGGAAGGAGCAGGTCGATGGCGGTGCTTGAGGCGAAAGCGCCTGTTGGACGCAACTCGCACGAGAAGTTCGACAGGCTGATTGCCACGGCGCGCAAGCACCCACCGGTCAGGGTCGCCGTTGCGCACCCTTGCGATCAGGTGTCGCTTGAAAGCGCGGCCGCCGCGGCGCGGTTGCAGTTGATTGAACCGATCCTCGTCGGACCTGAGCAGCGCATCCGGGAGGTCGCCGCCAAGCATAAGGTCGATATTGGCCGGTTCGATATCGTCGATGCAGAATACAGCGTGCAGTCAGCCACGAGATCGGTCGATTTGGTTCGGGAAGGGAGGGCGGAAGCCCTCATGAAGGGCAGTCTGCACACCGACGAACTGATGGCTGCGGTCGTCAAGCGCGACACAGGCTTACGGACCGCTCGCCGGATCAGTCATTGCTTCATCATGGACGTGCCCGATCACGACCAGCCGCTGATCATCACGGACGCGGCGGTCAACATCGCGCCCGACCTGAAGGGCAAAGCCGATATCACGCAGAACGCGATCGATCTTGCGCATGCGCTCGGCCAGAAGGAAGTGCGCGTCGCCATCCTGAGCGCGATGGAAAGCGTCAACCCGGACGTTCCATCGACGCTTGAGGCTGCGGCCCTGTGCAAGATGGCCGATCGAGGGCAGATCACCGGTGCTGTGCTGGACGGCCCGCTCGCGCTCGACAACGCGATCAGCCCGGAAGCAGCAGCGATCAAGAAAATCTCCTCGCCGGTCGCTGGCCGAGCGACGGTGCTGGTGGTGCCCGATCTCGAAGCCGGCAACATGCTCGCGAAGAGCCTGTCGTTCCTCGCCGATGCGGATGCCGCGGGAATTGTCCTCGGAGCCAAGGTGCCGATCATCCTCACCAGCCGGGCGGATGAGGAGATGGCGCGGCTGGCATCCTGCGCCGTTGCTCAGCTGCTCGTTGCGGCGCGCCGCGCAAGCGCGTCGTCGGCGATTCAATAAGCGGTTGGCAAGTCCAGCAGGAGCTCGAGCATGGCCGAGTGCATCGCCGTCCTGAATGCCGGTTCTTCCAGCATCAAGTTCGCTTTGTTCGAAGCGGATGGTGGCGAACGGCTGCTCTACCGCGGTCAACTGGAGAACATCGGTGTTTCTCCCCGTCTGAGTGCCGAGGATGCAAGCGGGAAGGAACTGCTCAACAATCAGTGGGCACCGGGTGAGATCGATCATCGGTCAGGAACGAAGATCATCGTCGAAACGATGATCGGCTTGCTCGGTGGGAGGCCGGTGGCACGGGTCGTGCATGGCGGCACGCGATTCACCGAGCCGACGCGCGTCTCCAAAGAGGTCGTGGCGGCGCTCAAGCAGCTGATCCCGCTCGCGCCGCTCCATCAGCCGCACAACATCGCGCCGATCGAGACAATTGCGGTGGCCGCACCGCACATCCCGCAAGTCGCCTGCTTCGACACCGCCTTTCACCAGTCGCAGCCGCATCTGGCGCAAGCCT
>CAMLKX010000031.1 GCA_946480515.1 uncultured Sphingomonadaceae bacterium
ACACCACGGCGACCTTCGACGTGGTCGCCGTGCGGCGCAGCGGAAGCGAGGCGCGGCAGGTAGTGCTCCCTTACTTCGGGGCTGCGGTTCAGGGCGGCAGCAATGTTGCGGCGAAATCAGTCGGACGGGTCGCACTGAATTTCGCTCCCGGGAGCCAGCGCGCCCAAACCACCGGTTCATCGACCGTTCGCGTCAACCGGTCGGCGGTGGCTTTGCCGGCCGATGTGCGCAAGGAATTGACCCGCGATCGCAAGCCGGGGGACGCGGATGCCGCAATGGATCCGCTTGCTGATCCGAAGATCCGCGATGCGGTCGCCCGCGCGACATTCGAACATCTGGTCGGCTTTCAGCTGACCAGCGAGCAGCTGCGCTACAACGCGACCCGCTAAGTAGTGCGAGCGCCGCGTTGACAGCTTCGGATTCGCGCGCCTAGGCAGTTTCAGTCTCCACCAGCTCGCTGGTGGTGGGCCGCGCGGGAGAGTCTCCGGTCATACGCCGGGGCGCCGAAGGAGCAACCGCCCCCGGAATCTCTCAGGCCAACGGACCGCGCGCGCTCGACAGTCTGGAAAGTGTTACCCCACGTTTGGGGGAACCACCGAAGGGGTAACCTCAGGCTCCGCCCAGAGGGAAAGCTCTCAGGTCACGCGACAGACGGGGGTCCGGATGAGAGCGGCGCAGGTGATGCGGCGCTTCCGGGCTGACGAGGAGCGCGAACGGTGGGCGATACGACGGAACAGCAATCTCTGACCAGGCTGCCGCTGGACCAGTGGCATCGTGCCCGCGGCGCTCGAATGGTTCCGTTCGCTGGCTATGAAATGTCGGTGCAATTTGACGGCATCATCGCCGAGCATCTGTGGACGCGTGAACGTGCCGGTCTGTTCGATGTCAGTCACATGGGCCAGATTGAGCTCAGCGGGGCGGATGCCGACAAGGCGCTGGAGCGGCTGGTGCCTGGCGACGTGCAGGCGCTCAAGCCGGGCCGGATGCGCTACTCACTGCTGCTCGATGCTCACGGCGGCATCCTCGATGACCTGATGATCACCCGCACCGCAGATGGCGCGATCGCGCTGGTCGTGAATGGCGCGACCAAATGGGACGACATCGCCCATCTTCGCGAGCACCTTCCAGACGAGGTTGGAATTCGTCACGCCGAAGAGCTTGCGCTGCTTGCCTTGCAAGGGCCGGCAGCAGCTGCAGTGCTTGGAGCGCTGATCCCCAACGTAGCCCGGATGCGGTTCATGGACGCTGCGTCGTTCAACTGGAACGGCATCCCGCTCGCAATCAGCCGGTCCGGCTACACGGGTGAGGACGGATTCGAGATCTCAGTTCCCGCGGAGCGCGCGACCCAATTGGCCGATGCTCTGACGGACCATCCCGCGACCAAGCCGGTCGGCCTTGGTGCGCGCGATTCGCTCCGCCTTGAGGCGGGGCTTCCCCTCTACGGTCATGATCTCGACTCGACCGTCACTCCGGCGACGGCGGGGCTTGGCTTCGCGGTCGGCAAGCGGCGCCGGGCCGAACGCAATTTCGCGGGCGCGCAGCGGGTCCTCGAGGAGCTTGAGCAGGGCTCGCCCCAGGTTCGCGTCGGACTGGCGGTCGAGGGTCGCCAGCCGGTGCGCGAAGGCGCCACGATTGTGGATGCGCAGGGCGAAACGGCTGGCCGGATCACCAGCGGCGGCTTTTCTCCTTCGCTCGGGCGGCCGATCGCCATGGGCTATGTCGCTGCCGGCCTTGCCTCGCCGGGCTCGACCGTGACGATCGAACAGCGTGGAAAGCATTTCACCGCGGAGATCGTGCCGCTGCCGTTCGTTCCACACCGCTATCACCGCCAGGGAGCCCGTTGATGCGCTATTACACGCAGGATCATGAGTGGATCGAAATCGATTCCAACGGCGAGACCGCGACCGTCGGGATCACCGACTATGCGCAGAACCAGCTGGGCGACATCGTGTTCGTCGAGCTTCCCGCATCAAGCAGCAAGCTCAGCAAGGGCGATGAGGCGGCGGTGGTCGAATCGGTCAAGGCGGCGGCGGAAGTTTACGCGCCGGTGTCGGGGGTCGTCGGCAATGGCAATCCGTCGCTTGAGAGCGATCCGGGCCTGGTCAACAGCTCCCCGGAAGCGGACGGCTGGTTTTTCACGATCGTGCTCGAGAACAAGAACGAGCTCGACGGGCTGATGACCGAGCAGTCCTACCGCGAATGGGTAAACACCCTCTGATGCGCTACCTTCCGCTGCGCGACTCCGACCGCGCCGAGATGCTGGCCACGATTGGCGCCGCTTCGATCGACGATCTGTTCCGTGACGTTCCCGAGGCCGCGCGGCTGGATGGCCCGATCCGCGGGCTCCCGCTGCACCAGGGCGAGATGGCGGTCGAGCGGCACATGCGGGCGCTCAGCAAGAAGAACCTTGCCGCGGCCGATGCGGCCTTCTTCTGCGGGGCGGGAGCCTACCGCCACCATATTCCCGCGTCGGTCGACCACATCATCCAGCGCGGCGAGTTCCTGACCGCCTACACGCCCTACCAGCCCGAAATCGCGCAGGGCACCCTGCAGATGCTGTTCGAGTTCCAGAGCCAGGTGGCGCGGCTCTACGGCTGCGCGGTCGCCAATGCCTCGATGTACGATGGCTCGACCGCGTGCTGGGAAGCGATCGCGATGGCGGGCCGAATCACCCGTCGCAAGCAGGCCGTGGTCTCAGGCGGGCTGCATCCGCACTATGTCGAGACCGCGCGAACGATGGCAAAGTTCACCGGCGACATCATCGCCGATGCGTTGCCGAGCCTGCGGGGTACCCCTGACAACGCGGCGCTGATCGCGCGCATCGACGATGAGACGAGCTGCGTGGTTGTGCAATATCCCGACATCCTCGGACGCATCCCGAACCTGGCCGAGATTGCCGAGGCCGCTCACGCCAAAGGTGCGCTGCTGATCGCGGTCAATACCGAGCCGGTTGCCCTGGGCGCGATCAAGTCGCCCGGCGAGCTTGGCGCCGATATCGTTGTTGGCGAGGGCCAGGCGCTCGGCGTCGGCCTCCAGTTCGGAGGGCCATATCTCGGCCTCTTCGCTGTTCGCGATCCCAAGCATGTCCGCCAAATGCCCGGCCGGCTGTGCGGCGAAACAGTCGATGCCGACGGCAAGCGTGGCTTCGTTCTGACGCTTTCGACGCGCGAGCAACACATCCGCCGCGAGAAGGCGACGAGCAACATCTGCACCAATAGCGGGCTCTGCGCCCTTGCCTTCAGCGTGCATTTGACGCTGCTCGGCGAGAAGGGCCTTCGTCAGCTGGCGGCCGAAAATCACCGCCTTGCCTGCCTTGCCGCAGACAGGCTGGCGCAGGTCCCGGGTGTGCGGGTGCTCAACGATGCCTTTTTCAATGAGTTCACGGTGCTGCTTGGACAGGACGCTCGTGCGGTGGTGCGCAGTTTGACCGCGAAGAAGGTGCTCGCCGGCATCTCGCTCGGGCGGCTCTATCCCGCGTATGACGCCTTGCACGAGGGGCTGGTGGTCGCGGTGACGGAAAGCACCAGCGAAGATGACATCGAAAGGCTTGCCTCCGCGCTTGAAGAGGTTCTCGCAGCGGAGGTGCCGGCATGAGCGCACCCAACGCCTCAGGCTGGAAACCCGGCACCCCCGTCTCCGGATCGAGCGAAGGATCGGGCATCGGCAGCACGGAGACCACCGGGGTCGACCTGCCCGAGCCCCACGCGGGCGCGAACCGCCTCGGCGGCTTTGCGCGGGGCGACAGCTTCGGTCTGCCTGGGCTCTCGGAGCCCGAGGCGGTGCGGCATTACACCCGCCTCAGCCGGCAGAACTACGCCATCGATCTCGGGCTCTTCCCGCTTGGCTCCTGCACGATGAAGCATAACCCGCGCCTCAACGAGAAGGTCGCGCGAATGCCGGGCTTCGCAGACGTCCATCCGCTCCAGCCGGTGGATACCGTGCGTGGCGCGCTCGAAGTGATCAACGAGCTCGCCTGCTGGCTTATTGATCTTACCGGAATGCACGGCGTTGCGATGACGCCCAAGGCCGGGGCTCACGGTGAGCTGTGCGGCATCCTGTGCATCCGCGCCGCGCTCGAAGCGCGCGGGGATGCGCGCGAGGTGATCCTGGTGCCCGAGAGCGCGCATGGCACCAATCCCGCCACCGCCGCCTTCGCCGGGTACCGCGTCGAGGATATTCCCGCCACCGCTCACGGCCGCATCGACCTCGCCGCGCTCAAGGCGCGCCTCGGACCGGACGTCGCCGCGGTGATGATCACCAATCCCAACACTTGCGGGCTGTTCGAGCGCGACATGAAGGCGATCTCGGACGCGGTCCACGCCGCTGGCGCCTTCGTGTATTGCGACGGCGCCAATTTCAACGCGATTGTCGGCCGGGTGCGTCCTGGCGACCTTGGCGTCGACGCGATGCACATCAACCTGCACAAGACCTTCTCGACGCCGCACGGCGGTGGCGGGCCGGGCTCGGGGCCGGTGGTGCTGTCCGAGGCGCTCAGCCCCTTTGCCCCGCTGCCCTACACTTCGCGCACCAAAGATGGGGTCGTACACCTGGTCGAGGAGGAAAGCGCCGATGCGTTCTCGAAGGAGCACTTCGGCGGCAAGCTTGCGAGCTTCGGGCGGATGAGCGCCTTCCACGGCCAGATGGGCATGTTCACCCGCGCCCTCACTTATATCCTGAGTCACGGCGCGGACGGGTTGAAGCAGGTCGCGGAAGATGCCGTTCTCAACGCCAATTATATCCTGCGCAGCCTCGATGACCTGCTCGATGCGCCGTTCGGGGACAGTGGGCCGTGCATGCATGAGGCGCTGTTCAGCGACAAAGGCTTTGGCGGGGGGCTGTCGACGCTGGATCTCGCCAAGGCGCTGATCGACGAGGGTTTTCACCCGATGACGATGTATTTCCCGCTTGTGGTGCACGGCGCCATGCTGATCGAACCGACCGAGACGGAATCAAAGGCGAGCCTCGACCAGTTCATCGCTGCCGTGCGAGCGATTGCGATGCGGGCCAAGGCCGGCGATTCTAGCCTCTTAGCTGCACCGGTCCACGCTCCTCGTCGCAGACTTGACGAGACGCTCGCCGCGCGCAAGCCGGTGCTGGCTTACCGCCGGGCGGCGCCGGATGGAGCGGAAGCCGGGCAGGCCGCGCATGTCGGCGGCGGCTGACGGCCGCCAGCACGCTCCGGCTGCTAGCGCGATGCCTGACGGTCGCGAAGCAGCGCCGGGTCGGGAATTATCGGCGATAGCTTGGCGATGACATCGTCGGCAGCGAGGAACAGGTCGGCCGGAAAACCCCGGTCACCGCGATTCCCCGTGCGGAACGATGCCGCCAACAGCCGTTCCGACAGCACCGGCATGAATACGAACCCCTGGTGCCCACGAGAACGCGCGATAAGTGCTGCGTGCAGGACGTAGGCGTCCATCGCTACCATCGGATCGATCATCGGCAGGAACATTAGTTCCAACTTGCTCTTCGCCGGATCGGCCTTGGTCTTGAGGATGATCTTCGACTTGTCAGTCCGCCAGACATTCTTCGCCACCGCCTGGTAGGAGCGCCACGAGCGCTCCACCGGGATTAGCCGGAACAGGGTGTTGTTGTCGCTGTCCTTGGCGAGCAGAGTGGCGCGGCTCGTCTTGACCTGCTCGGTCCACAACTCGGCCTCATCCCGCGCTAGCCCTCCAACTAGCTCGGCCGGGGCGGCACCCGAGCGCAGGCGGCGATTGACCTCCAAAACGCTCCCGAGCGAGGCACTAACCCACTGCGAACGAGCTGCGAACAGGTGTCGGGCGGTTTTCACGTCGCGGGTCCCAGCGGTCTCAATGATATTGTGGAGGTCGAGCATTTCGACCAGCTCAGCGGCATCGCTTTCCGGCTTGCCTTCGCTCCTGCGCTTGTCAGCATTGCTCCGGGCAGCCTTCGCCAGAGCCGCTGCGATCTCTGCATTGCCCGCTAGCGCATGGGCAACCGCCGCGCGTGCGATCGGCAGCGAGGCGTTTGACTGCGGCGTGTGTTCGGAGTCGAACTCGATTAGTGCGTCGCGCACCCGAGCGGCTTCTGCGAAGCGGCCGGCCAACTCGAGCCTGTCCGCACGCACCTCTGCGAGAGCTGGGAAGAGGCGGGATCGCCAATGATTCACTCTTTCTTCCTCCGCCGACGGGGTGGCCAGGAACTCGCCGTAAGTCGGCAAGGCGAAGAGGTTGAATAATGAATATTCGTTTGCCTTGGCGCTGCGCAGACTGGCTGAGCGGGCGTCTTCGACCCGGTCTAAACGCAGCAGCGCGGCGCTTTCGATCAAGTCGAAGGCGCTTGCGCGAGTGCGGGAAAAATAGCCGTCGGAAACCAGGCCCGCCACATTCGCCTCACGCCGGGCAAGGCCGACGTCAGCGAGTGCCGAGTTGTAATTCTTGGCTTCAATATGATGGATCGCCCTGCCGAGGATCAAGCCTAGGCGGCGGCGCGGATTGCCCTCCTGGCGTTCGCGAGTGATCAAGCCACTGCACACGGCAACGCCTTCGGCGCCGAACTTGCGCTTGGATGCATCCGCCGCTTCGGGCGGGGGCGCAAACACCCCGAGCAAAGTGACGGCGCCGATCAGCCGCGCCGCAGTCTCGCCGTCCGTCCTGTTGTTGGGTAGCCCATCGCACTGGAGATAGGCTGACCCAGACTTACTATCGACTGCCTGCGCGTGGGCCTGGGTGCTGATGGGTGCAAAGACGAAGCTCAGCGCCGTCGCGCTGAGAAAGACTGACTGTAGTTTCAAAAATTCCCCCTTTGTTCCCACGGAGGGGATAGGAAGATCGAATCCGCCGTGTCAACCTGCGGCGGTGGAAGGCTAGGGACAGTCATGGGCGGTGAGTGCTTCTGCGATGATCGCGCAACATCGGACACGCGCCAGCACGCTCCGGCTGCAGCGCGCAATCGGGAGCCGATTGCGGCGGTGCTTCGCGAATGGTTGCCGGAGAGCGGACTCGTGCTCGAGGTGGCGAGCGGCACCGGCGAGCATGCGGTTCACTTCGCCCGCTGCTTCCCGGAGCTTGAATGGCAGCCGAGCGACCCGAGTAGCGCAGCTTTGGCTTCAATCCTCGCGTGGCAGAGGGCGGAAGGGCTAGCCAATCTGCGCCAGCCGATCGCGTTCGATGCCTGTGACTTGCCGTGGCCAGTCGCGCGGGCCGACGCTTTGCTGTGCATCAACATGGCGCACATCAGCCCGTGGGAAGCCTCGCTGGCGCTGATCGAAGGCGCGACGCAGGTGCTGAGCGATTCCGCGCCGCTGATCCTTTATGGTCCATGGATTGTCGAGGGCATTTCCACCGCGCCCTCAAACCTTGCGTTCGATGCCGATTTGCGCGCTCGCAATCCGAGTTGGGGTCTTCGCCGGGTTAGCGACTTTGCCGCGGCGGCGGAGCAACGCGGCCTGCTGCTGGTCGGGGAGCGGCTAATGCCCGCTAACAATATGATGCTGCAGTTCCGGCGGCGCTAGCTGTTTGACCACGATTTCGCAGCGTCGGCCCGTCGCCATGGTCGGTCCGTCGCATCGGCAGGCACATCTTAAACGAAGATTTACCTGATCGTCCTACGCCTGAAGATTATGGACGAGAGCAACGCACCATCGAATCGCCGGAGCCGGCGGTCGAACGTTCTAATGGCTGCCACCATTGAAACGTCGGCTGGTGTGGTCGCGGTCAAGATGCGGAACCTCTCGGCAGAAGGCGCACTGATCGAAGGCGACGGGCTGCCGGTCGAAGGAACCGCCGTTCTGTTCCGTCGTGGTGAGCTTGCGGTTAGCGGGCACTTCGCCTGGGTGCAGGGAAATCGGGGCGGGATCGCGTTCGACGAGGGTCTGTCGCCGGAAGACGTCCTTCGGAATGTTCCGACGCCTAAACCGCGCACCGTCAGCATCTACCGCCGGCCCGGGTTCGCGGCGCGCCAGCTCACTCCGGGCGAACGGAAAATCGCTGCCGATTACATTTTCCGCCCAGTAGGCAGCGACCGGCACGGAGAGTAGCGCGACTCGACGCTGTTACTCAAATCAGGGATGATCAGTTGGCTGAGCGCATTTGCGTCCGGCGGGTGCGAAGCCATTCGATCAAGGATGCCAGCGGGAGGACCCGATTGAATGTCAGTCCCGCGCAACCATCCTCGCACCAGCGGACTGCGCCCGCCTGCGGTTCGAGTTCGGGCAAGGTGATCGCGACATCAGCGCTGGCCGGTAGCGCGATGTCGGTCTCCACCTTGATCCCGCCTTGCGAGATATCGAGTACGCGCATCCGGTAAGTGTTCGCGCCTTCGCGGACGATGGCGAAGCAGCCCGCTTCGATCCGCGGCATGCGGGGCCGTGCACCATCGGTAGCGGTCGAAAGCATTTCGATGACGTCGATGGGCGAGTCAAATTCAATGCCAACATTGGACTCGCGGATCCAGGCAACGGTACCGGCCACCATCTGGCCGCTCTTGAGTTCGATCGCGACCGGTTTGCCCTGCCCAATCGGATTATAGGCGCGGATCATCATGCCGCCTTCAGAGATATTCTTGATGAGGCAGAGTTCGCGCTGCCCATCGACCATGATCGCGCCGACTCGATAAAGCGTAAGATGGCGCGATCCATCTCGCCGATCCCCCTCCGCCGGCTGAGGAGCAGAATCAGAAAGCGAATAAAGAGTGGTCGCCGGCTGGAAGTCCACGTCTTGCCCTCACATCCAAGGCACCTTGCCCGTTTGTCCAGCACGGGCTTGGCACCTTTCATTGGTTCCACTCAGCCATGCTTATTCGCGACCGGTTTACAGATAGTTGCAACTGCTCCGCTTGGGGCTGAACCGAACCGAGGCGGTATCCGATTTGAATGAAATCTGGCGCCGGTGTATTTTCCTTGCCGTGAAAGGAAGGCGATGACGTTCGCTCCTGCCGCCGCTTTGACCCTGTTGCTGGCGAACCTTGTTCCGACCGGGGCGTTCGCGGCCGAGTCGGTTGAACTGGCCGCTTCGCCCGCCAGCGTCCCCCAGCGGCTGGTCATGCAGGACGATCCCTATGACCGGATGACAGTGCCCGTGACCATCGGCGGGTCGGGTCCGTTTCACTTCCTTGTCGATACCGGCGCGGAGCAGACAGTCATCTCACGGGAACTGGCCGACGCGCTTCAGCTCAAGCGTGGTCGAGCGGCAAAGGTCGTCGGCATCGCGAGCAGGAAGCTGGTGGAAACCGCGCTCGTGCCGAAACTTGGGCTCGGCGGCCTGCGACCGTCCAATCTGAGAGCGCCAATGTTGGCCCAGGACGATATCGGCGCGCACGGGTTGCTGGGAGTGGACACGCTCCACCGGAATCGGGTGCTGTTCGACTTCAAGAAGCGGTCGATGACGATTTTGCCGCCGCGAGGCCCCGTCGGGGCAGAACTGGACGGGGATACCATCGTCGTTCGCGCGCGCGAACGCAGCGGTCGCTTGATCCTGACCGATGCCTCGGCCGACGGGCAGAAGGTGCGGGGCGTGATCGATACCGGTGCCGAGACGAGCATCGGCAATCTCGCGTTGCGGGATCGGCTGATCGGCCAAGGGCGCCGTTCACCCGACATGGTCATGATCCGCTCTGCCGCCGGCGAGCTGGTGGAGCTGGAAACCTTTCGCCTGCGCCGGATGACGATCGGGAGCTTGCAACTCGGCGACGTGGTGATCGCCTTTGCCGACAGTCCTGCCTTCCGATCGATCGGCCTCGGCGACCGGCCTGCGATCCTGCTCGGCATGAATGTCCTGCGCGCATTCGACCGGGTGGCCATCGATTTCCCCGCGAAGAGACTTCATTTCGACCTGCCCGCCTCCCGCATGGTGGACCTCGGTTTCCATCGGCCCGGCGAAGCTGGGTTGCAGGAGCGCTAAAAAGCGGCTTGGGCGATGCGCGGAGGTACGCGCGATGATCGAAGCTGAATGGTGGGACTATGACTCGGTCGATGAGCTTGCGGATGCGGTCGCGGGCGACATCGGCTTCATCATCGAAAGCGCCATCGAAGCCCGCGGCGAGGCTTTGCTCGCCCTGCCAGGGGGATCCAGCGTCCGGCCGGTGTTCGAACGGCTTGCGAAGGCCAAGCTGCCGTGGAAGCGGGTAACGATCTGCCCAACCGACGAGCGTCTGGTCCCGGTCGATCATGAGCTCAGCAATGTCCGGGGAATCGCGCAGTCCTTTCTGCCGACCGGCGCGCGCGTGATCCCCATCGGGATCGAAAGCAATGACCACAGGGCCGCAGGGAACGCCGCGGATGCCCGGCTGCAGGACTTGCACTGGCCGCCCGACCTCGTGTGGCTGGGCATGGGCGAGGACGGTCACACGGCAGGAATCTTTACGGGTCCAGACCTGCGCGATGCGCTTGAAGCGCCGAAAACCCGCCGCGCCGTTGGCGTGATGCCCGAACCGATGCCGGGGAGCGCTCCGGTTCCCCGAGTCACGTTGACGCGGGCGGCGATCCTATCCGCCCGGACGCTGCTGATCACCCTCCATGGCAACCCCAAGCGGGAGTTGCTGGAGCAGGCGATTGCCGACGGCCACTCGTCGAACCTGCCGATCGGGCGAGTGCTGGCCGAGGCGGAACAACCGATCGACATCCACTGGAGCGGCAACTGAGTGACGCTGGTCGGCGGGATCGAGGCCGGCGGGACCAAATTCGTTCTCGGTATTGGAACTGCGCCGGACGCGATCATCGCGCGCCACCGGCTCCCGACGGGCAGGCCTGAGGAAACGATCCCCGAGGTCATCGCCTGGTTCAAGGAGCAGCCGCCGATCACCGCGTTAGGGATTGGGACCTTCGGACCGGTCGACGTTGATCCGGCCAGTCCGGACTGGGGGCGGCTTGGAGCGACCCCGAAACGGGAATGGCGCGGAGTCCGGCTGGCGTCGCGGCTGGCCGACGCGTTGGAAGTGCCCGTGTTCCTCGACACCGAGATCGGGAGGGCGATCTTGGCGGTCTGGCGGAGGCCAGGTGCGGGGCAGGGCAGGGTGATCGAATCCTGATCTATGTCACGGTTGGTACCGGGATCGGCGGCGGGGCGATTGTCGAGGGCCGACCATTGCGCGGAATTGCGCACAGCGAGATGGGCCACATTCCGGTTCGCCTGCATCCGGCAGACGGGGCGTTCGCCGGTGTTTGTCCCTCCCACGGCCGCTGCCTCGAAGGCCTGGCGAGCGGGCCCGCGATCCAGGCGCGCTGGGGGGCGCCGCTGTCCGAGCTGGCGCAGGATCACCCGGCGCACGGCATCATTGCCTTCTACCTCGCGCAATTGGCCGTTACTCTTCAGGCAATCCTGTCGCCGCAGCGAATCATTTTCGGCGGTGGAGTCATGAAGACGGCCGGACTCCTGCAGGGGGTGATCGCCGAAGTGCGAACCCTCTCCGCGGGCTATTTTGCCGGCAATCCTGCGGACATCCTGGTCCTACCCGCCCTCGGCGACGATGCCGGACTGATCGGTGCTTTGACCTTGGCGCTGGACCGGTAAGCATCCCAGACTTGGACTTCGTCACCATGCCGGATGCGTAACTGGTGGCACCATCGGCGGCCATTCTTCGTTGATAGGGGGCACTGACCGGGAGGTCGCATTTGAATAGGCAGCGAATTGTTGCGGTAGGACTGTTGACCGAGGGCGACCTGCGCCTCCTGGGGTCGGGCTTCGACCGGCTGTGGCCTGTTGAACAAACTCCGCAGTTCGATGAATTGCTTCGCGCGATTGACGAGGCTGACCAGCGATTGGGTCGCGAGCGCCAGGCGCGTTAGCGGTTCATCCTGTCTCGAAGCGGGACGGAATTCGGGACAGGATGGTGAGCCCTGCTGGATTCGAACCAGCGACCTACTGATTAAAAGTCAGTTGCTCTACCGACTGAGCTAAGGGCCCTGACCAGAGCGGTTCCCCTAATCGGCTTGTCGGCTGCGGGCAAGGCGCGCGGCCAGGTGGCGGACCGACAGCGCGCCAGTGATCCGCCAGTTCGGTGCAATCGCGCTGAGCGGACCAAGCACGAAGGCGCGGTGCGGAAGCTGCTTGTGCGGAATCGTGAGTTGCCGGCTGCGCCATGTGCCTCCGTCCCAGGCCGCGATGTCGAGATCGAGTACCCGGTCGCCCCAGCGTTTTCCGGGAGTGCGGCCGAAGTCGCGCTCAACCCTCTTGAGCGCCGCGAGCATATCGGGCGGGTCAAGTTCGGTTTCGACGAGAGCAACGGCGTTGGCGAAGTCGCGTCGAGCCTGACCATGGGCCGGGTTGAGCAGGATTGGTGAGGCATCGAACAGGTCGAAGTCGCGGTCCAGCCGGGCAATGGCGGATGCGACGACCTCGGCAGGCCGCCCGTGGCGGCCGTGACAGCGATTGGAACCGATGGCGATAGCGTAGAGGTGGGGCACGACCGCTCCCTGTCATTGGGAGCGCAGAGACGCAATCCAGCGGCGGGGACCGGATTGCTTCGTCGCGTCGCTTCTCGCAATGACAAGGGCGTGATGACGCCCGCCGATCTGTCGCCCATGCCCCAGGCTGAAGCGCCGCGCGACTGCCCCTTGTGTCCGCGCCTGGTGACGTTTCGTCAGCAATGCCGCGCCGAGTTCCCGGACTGGTGGAACGCGCCGGTGCCGGCATTCGGTGACCCGCAGGCGTGGCTCGCAATCGCCGGTCTCGCCCCTGGCAAGCATGGAGCGAACCGCACGGGCCGCCCCTTCACCGGTGATTATGCGGGGGAGCTGCTCTACGCGACCC
>CAMLKX010000032.1 GCA_946480515.1 uncultured Sphingomonadaceae bacterium
AAGCTGCTGGTCCGGGTCGTGGGCGCTCATCAGTCGCGGCGCGGCTACACGCGCGACCTGGTCTGGGACAAATGGCGGGATGATGTGAACTGGTATTCCGGACGGGTCGGAATCACCTTCAAGCCGACCGACCGGTTCGAAAATTATCTTATGCTGTTCGGTTCCAAGTCATCGAACAATGGTGCCGGCCACATCCATCGGGCCTTCAATATCGAAGGCTTTGCCAACATCGGCTATTGTTCGGACGTAGCACCGATCCCAGGCTTCGGGGTTGATTGCGATGTGTATCGGGACGAAACGGAGGAGGCCGAGGACAACGGACCGCGCCGGACCCGGTTCGGCGTCGACGCCTACAGCAAGATCTCAGTTTGGGGCGGGATCAACACCAGCTCGTTCGAGCTTACCGACGAGTTGACCCTGCGCAACATCATCAGCTTGCAGCGACAGCGGGTCAACGCAGCCCTTGATCAGGATGGCACACCGTTTCACCAATATGGGGAGGTTCCGGACGCTGACATCCTCTTTGGTGCTAGCGGCAACACCGACATTCGCGAGCCGCGGGGGCACCGTCAGTTCACCGAGGAGCTTCAGCTCCAGGGCAACATGCTCGACAACCGGCTGCAGTTCGCGGTCGGGGCGTTCTACTTCAAGGATAAAACCGTCGGCGACGGTGAGACGGCGGAAATCTCCTTCTGTCCGGCTGTAACCGCTCAGCCGGGAGCCTTCTTTGATTGCGGCGGTTTTATTGTCGTTCACCCCGTTACTAAGATCACCAGCACGTCGAAGGCACTCTATGCGCAGGGCACTCTCGATCTCGGGGTGCTCAGTCCCTGGGCGGAAAATGTTCGGCTGACCGCCGGCTATCGCTACACCTGGGATGAAACTTCCGGAAAAATCCGACGATCCATTTCCAGCGACCCAGAGTTGAAGTTCAAGGCGCCGACCTGGTTACTTGGCCTCGATTATCGGCCGATCGACAATCTGATGGTCTATGGCAAGATCAGCCGCGGCTACAAGGCAGGCGGCATTACCACCGATGCCGTTCGCCCTGAAACACTCACCTTCCTGCCGGAAGAGCTCACCACCTTCGAAACCGGGTTCAAGTCCGACTGGCGCTTGGGCGACATGCCCTTCCGCCTGAACGCGACCTATTACTTCTCCGATTATAGCAATATTCATCGGCCGGCGGGGGATGTTGTGCTCCCCGATGCCTTTGGTTCGCAGATTCTTGGAGCCGAGGCCCATGTCCAGGGTTTCGAGATTGAAACTTCGATCCGGCCGGTGCGCGGTGTCGAATTGGGCGCGACGATCAGTCACACCGATGCCGATTATAAAAAGTTCGACTTTCGAATCCCGGATGGGTCTGCTCCGTTCCCGGCTTGTAACGGGCTCATCCCAGCCGGTAGCGTCGCTGACCTGAGCTGCAACCCGTTCCAGTTCACGACCGACTGGATTTACAACATCTATGGCTCGGTTGATGTCCCGATCCCGGAAAGCCTGGGGGAAGAACTGTCGCTGTACCTCAGCTACGCCCATGTGAGCGAGCAGGAGACCTCTCCGCTCGGCAACGAGCCGGGATCAACGCTTGGGGCGCACGGGCTGATGAACGGATCGATCACCTGGAGGGATATTGGCCGGACCGGCTTTGATCTCACGGTGTTCGGAAACAACCTCTTCGACAAGCTCTATCGGGTGAGCAATTCAAACGTTTACAATGGCGGATTGCTGGTGTGGTCGACGCTTTACGGCGAACCCCGGACTTACGGTCTGAAACTGAAATATAATTTCGGGCAGGTCCGCTGAACTAGCCGAAACCTTCTCTCCCCTGCGGCCGGCGTTCGCGTCGGCCGCTTTTTTTCTCCTTCACTGTAGAAATTTGGTCGTCGATCGCTGCACTCCGGATGCGCCCTGATTAACTATTTTCGAGTAGGATATTGTATCCGATTATTCTCGGCCTTAACCTGAGGACTGAGCAATTCGCGGGTTGATCATTCGGGTCTGGTTCGAATGCCCCATGTTCCGACGGTAAGTGGCACACAAATGGCGATGACCATCACACATAGCGCGGCGAGCTTTGAGGAGGGGGTACCACTATACGTGGATGCTGCAACGGTGAACCGTTGCACGCCGATGGGGACGCTGGTGGAGGCGCTCCGCCATACCTTCAAAAACGGTGCACAATCGCCCGGTCGCCAGGCTTTTGATCTTCCCGACGGCGCGACCTTGCTGATCATGCCAGCGTGGCAGCGTGGAATGCATTGCGGCGTCAAGATCGTCACCGTCCAACCGGACGCCCGGCCTACGATCCAGTCGACCTATCTGCTGATGGATGCCCGGAC
Source organism: uncultured Sphingomonadaceae bacterium (assembly GCA_946480515.1). The sequence continues at coordinate 2,340 of CAMLKX010000032.1, forward strand.
AGGCAAGCTCAGGGCGGTGATGGACGGCACGATGCTAACGCCACGTCGGACTGCTGCTGCCTCGGCCCTGGCTTGCGAATATCTCGCCCGCGAGGATGCGTCCGTACTCCTCGTCATTGGGACGGGTACACTCGTCCCGCACCTTGTTGAGGCACACTCAACGGTTCGACGGATTGAGCGGGTGATGATCTGGGGCAGGGATCCGATGAAAGCGGAGCGCGTGGTCGACCTATTGGTGAAGAGCGGGATCGATGCATCGACGGTAATCGATCTCGATCAGTCTATCCCAAAGGCTGACATCATTTCGGCGGCCACATCCTCGCGTCGCCCGCTCCTTCATGGCGCGTTGCTCGCGCCGGGGACGCATGTCGATCTCGTCGGCTCGTTCAAGCCGGATATGACCGAAGCCGATCCACTGACTTTTGCTCGAGCGCGGACATTTGTCGATGCTTATGATGCGGCTTTGGAAGAGGCAGGTGATTTGCTTCAGGCGATGGAAGCCGGGCAGATAAGGCGGGATGATATCCTCGGCGATCTCCACGCTCTTTGTTCCGGCCGCATTCCTGGCAGGACTGCGAACGATGACATCACGCTGTTCAAATCCGTCGGAGTTTCGATGGAAGATCTGGCGGCCGCTGAACTCGTCTTCAACAGCTGCTGCGGCGGCTGAAACCATTCCAGATCAAGTTGGTGACCGCAAATCTCTGCCCGCCCGTCGGGGCGCACCGCGACTACAATTCTCTTGCGTGAAATTGTATATGATATACACCTTACAGGACTTTCGTACGAATCCGTATCGATAGATGTCTGTTCGTCCCCAATTTTAAGGTTGGGGAGCGGGCAATGCACCTGAAGCAAGTCGTTGGAGAGCATGCATGAGCGAGCAGCAAACAGTTGAGCAGACGGGTAATTGGCGCGTGAAGGAAGGTGGCAATCGTGTTTGGCGCATTGGTCGCCCGATGGCCGGCATCCCGACGGTTGATGATTATCGCCAGGATGAAATTGCCATGCCGCAGCCCGGCGAAGGCCAGTTGCTGATCCGGAATATCTACATTGCGATCGCGCCCGGGATCCGTCCGATCATGCCCTATGCGGGGGTTGAGCCCGAAGTTTCCAACCAACCATCGAAGGGCCGTGTCGACTCTTCGGATGACGAAATCCTGATGAGTCACATGACGGTCGGTGATCGCATGCGTTCGGGAATGGTGCCTTCGATGTCGCCGCACACCGCTGGCAATATCGGGCGGGTGATCGAGTCACGGCATCCGGGATTCAAGCCCGGAGATTATGTCTTCGGGGGTCGCTTCTGGCAGGACTTTGAGGCGGTGGACGGCGATGCCACGCTGCGTCTCGACCCGGCAGATCTGCCGATCGAATCTAATCTTGGAATGCTTGGCCTCTCTGCGTTTACGGGATGGGTCGGTTATCGACGCTTCTGCGACGCGAAGGCCGGCGAGACACTGGTAATCTCTGCTGCTGCGGGCGCTGTTGGCATGCTCGTCGTTCAGATGGCGAAGGCTGACGGGCTGCAGGTGATCGGCATCGCCAGTGGCGCTGAAAAATGCCGTTTCGTCACCGAGGAGCTCGGTGCTGACGCGTGTATCGATCGATTAACGGCCGACGTTGGCGCTGAGCTCGACAAACTCGCGCCCAAGGGCATCGATATTTATTTCGATAATGCGGCCGGAAATCTGATGGCCCCGGTATTCGATCGCTTCAAGCCCTTCGGCCGATTAATCGTCTGCGGCATGTCGGCGGAATATAACGGCTTCGAGCAGAGTAGCCTGTCGACCGGAATGATTCTGGGTAAGCGGCTGAGGATTCAGGGCTTTGTCGTTGTCGATCATGAGGAGGACAACGACGCTTTCCGCGCCGACGTGTCCAGGATGTGGCGTGAAGGCAAGATCACCTACAAGCACCATATGTATAATGGCCTGGAGAGCGCACCAGATGCGCTCGCTGCGTCACTGTCGGGGGCATACGCCGGGGGCAAGATCATCGTGCAGGTGTCCGAGGACGACAGCCAAAGTTAGGCAGGCGATCTGAAATCAGGTTCGAGCCAAATGGGGTTGCGTAATTTTCCCGGTAAGCTCGAACCTGAGCAGAAAAGAGCCCGTCTCGTCGAGACGGGCAACGAAGATGCGTCGACCGCTCACTGGACGAAGTGCCAGGCTGGGACGGTGAACGATCCCTATTCCCAAGTGCGGCAGGAGACTGGAGGATGAACCGAAGCATAAGCGGAATCATCACTCGCGCATTTGGAGCGAACTCCGATCGAAAAGCGCGAATGATGGTTTTCCGCGCGTTCCTGGCGCAGAATGTCGCGGTGGGAAGCGCCTTCGGCGGGTTTGGCGTTTCTGTTCTAGCGCTGCAGCAGCTTCACGGGGCCAGTCGCGGCGAAACCGCCCTGGCGTTATCCTTGTCCGTGCTTGTGATGGGATTGGTAAGTCCCTTCGTCGCCGCATTGATAGCGCGGCTCGGTCTGCGGTGGACCATGACAATCGGGACGCTGATTTCCGGCTCTGGTTATGGTCTCCTCGCCATCGCGCCCAACATGCAGGTGGTGCTGCTGCTCTACGCGCTGCCGATCGGCGCCGGTCTTTCGATGTTCGGTCCGTTCCCCGCGAGCGTGCTTGCAAGCAATTGGTTCAGACAAAATCCCGGTCTCGCCCTTGGCATAGCCAACATGCCCCTGTTCGTCGCGCTCGCACCCCTGCTTGGACTGGTCGTCATACGCGATCACGGCCTTCCTGCGTTCTACCTGACGCTGGCTGCTCTGCATCTGGCCTTGCTGCCACTTATCCTTGGCGTATCGGACGCTGCGGCAAACGACGCCGAGCTTCCGGCGGGGACACCTGAAGCGAACGCGATCGCGCCAATCACGGTCGCATCGCTTCTGCTCAGCCCCGCCTTCTGGGTGATGACCGTAAGCGCCGGTTATCTGAATGCGGTTGGGATCACCGGCGTGTCGCACCTTGCTGCGTTCGCGGCTGAACGCGGGCTCAGGGCCGGAGAGGCAGCGGGATTGTTGTCGATCCTGGGCGGCGCTGCAATCATTGGCTCGGTCGCCGCGGGCATTTTCGCGAACCGGCTGGGAGCGGCGACAACCCTCGCCCTTATCGCCGCCGCCATGGCAGCCAGCTGGCTGGTCCTGCTGTCGACGGTGTCCTTTGCGGTCATGGCATTGGCCGCCTTGACGCTAGGCGCCGCGGGCGCCGGCATTTTTCCGGCGCTCAGTATGGTGTCCGCACGTCTGTTCGGTCATCATTCGCTTTCACGCGTGCTTGGACTCTACAGTCCCGTAGCATTGCCGCTCACTTTCTTCATGCCGCCGCTGGCAGGCGTCCTGCGCGACACGGCGGGAAGCTACACGCCGATCGCCCTAATTATCATCGGCGGCTGTCTTGCCGTGACTCTCACTTTCCTGGGGATGGCCCGGGGACGCGCCTATCGCATCGGCTTCGAAGGAGCCGCGTGAGACCATCGCCACCGTGCGTCGCTTCATTGAGGAAGGCTGTTGATGCAGCAGCAGATTGTCATCGTTGGCGGAGGGATCATCGGATGCTCGGTCGCTTGGTTTCTACGCGAAGAAGGGTTCACGGGTGAGATCGTCGTCATCGAACGCGACCCGAGTTATCAGCAGGCTTCAACAACACTTTCCGCGGCGTCCATCCGGGTTCAGTTCGGCAGCCCCGTCAATGTGGCGCTGAGCAGGTTCGGCGCCGCCTTCCTGCGGAATCCATCCAGTTTCCTTGGGCGTGACGTCGACGTCGGCTATGTCGAGCGCGGCTATCTGATCCTCTCGCCCCCGGGTCGCGAGGCCGAAGCGGATCGGCTGCTGAAGGTCCAGCAGGCGCAGGGCTGCACGGTCGAGCGCCTGGAGCCTGGCGCGATCGCGGCGCGGTTTCCCTGGATCACCGTGGAAGACGTCGGTTCTGCGACGTTCGGACTCAAGGAAGAAGGCTGGTTCGACGCGTGGTCGTTGCTCTCGGCGATGCGCAACGCCGGGATCGACCGTGGCGTGCGCTTCTGCCGGGCGGAGGCTGACGGACTGCGCGAGAAGGGCGGCCGGATCGTCTCTGTCCAGCTGAGCGACGGTACCGAGATCACGGCCGATTGGGTTGTATGTGCCGCAGGCGCTCATTCCGGGCGCTTGCTGGACTCCTTGGGGGTCAACCTTCCGGTTGTGCCCAAAAAACGCTGTGTCTTTCACTTCAAGGCTCCGCTCGACAACACGGGCTTCCCGATGGTGTTCGACACATCGGGCGTTTGGTTGCGGCCTGAGGGCGCCGGGTTCATCGGCGGCATCGCGCCCGATGCCTCGTCCGATCCGGACGCCTATGGTGACTTCGAGCCCGACATGTCGCTGTTCGAAGAGCGGTTCTGGCCGGCATTGGCAGCCCGTATTCCGGCGCTGGAGGAACTCAGGTTGCTGAGTACTTGGGCCGGTCATTATGATATGAATATGTTCGATCACAACGCGGTGATCGGCGGGCACCCCGACATCGACAATCTGAAGTTCGCGTGCGGCTTTTCGGGACATGGCGTGATGCACGCGCCGGGTGCCGGCAGAGCCGTAGCGGAGATGATCGTGCACGGAACCTACCGGACGATCGATGTGTCACCGCTTGCGTTCGAACGGATCGCCGAAGGCCGCCCTTATATCGAATCCACCATTTATTGAGGAAAGAGATCAGGATGCAGAACAAGAAGGTTGCCGTCGTAACCGGAGCGGCTCGGGGGATCGGTTTTGCCTGCGCCCGCCGCTTCGCGCAGGATGGCGCGCAGGTGGTGCTGGGCGACGTTGACGGCGACAGTCTCGCCCGCGCGGTGGACACGCTGGCTGCGGAGGGGTTCACGGTTCAGGGCTGCCAGACGGACGTCAGCGTTCGCGCCGATGTCGACCGACTGGTGGACACCGCGGTGGACGCGTTCGGCGGGGTCGACATCATGCTGAACAACGCAGGAATTGCGATCAGCAAGGACATGATGGCGATCACGGAGGAGGAATATGATCGAGTTCTCGGCGTCAATCTCAAAGGGGCGTTCTTCGGTTTGCAGTCAGCCGGACGGCGGATGATCGAGCAGGGACGGGGAGGGGTCATCATCAACATGTCCTCGATCAACGCCCGTCTGGCGAACCCGTCGATCGCGACCTACGCGATTTCGAAGGGCGGAATGAACCAGTTGACCGCAAGCGGCGCCCTCGCGCTCGCGCCCCATCACATCCGTGTCGTCGGCATCGGTCCCGGGACGATCGCCACCGAGATGCTCGCCAGCGGCATCCTGACCAATGAGGAGCAGCGCCGCATGATCCTTTCGCGAACGCCGAGCGGAAGGTTGGGTGACCCGGCGGAAATCGCGTCGGTTGCCGCGTTTCTGGCGAGCAACGATGCCTCCTATATAACGGGGCAGACCATCTACCCCGATGGGGGCCGGATGGTGCTGAACTATGTGGTCCCGGTCGAGGAGGCATGAGCTGTTGCCAGACGAAACTATCTCAGTCGGAGCAGGAGCGCAGCCCTCGATCGACCTCAACGCCGACATGGGGGAAGGGTTCGGTCCGTGGCTGATGGGTGATGACGAGGCGATGTTCGCGCTGGTCAGCAGTGCCAACATCGCCTGTGGCGGGCACGCGAGCGACCCCGAAACCATGTTCCGTACCCTGACCCTCGCTCGTCAGCACAAGGTCGTTACCGGCGCTCATCCGAGCTATCCAGACAAGGAAGGTTTCGGACGGCGGCGGTTGCCGCATCGCCCGGAAGAAATCGAGCGGTTCGTGGCCGCGCAGGTCGGCGCGCTGATGGCCATCGGCGCGCTGGCCGGGCAGCCCATCGCCTATGTGAAGCCGCACGGGGCGCTGGGCAATGTCGCCTCGGTCGAGCGGCCGGTTGCAGCCGCGGTCGTGGCGGCGGTCCGTGCGGTCGATCCTGGGCTTGCGATGCTTGCCATATCGGGAACGACTCTCGAGCAAGTAGCGCGCGATAGCGGCATGCCCGTGTTCAGCGAGATTTTCGCCGATCGGGGATATACGGCGGCGGGAAATCTCGTTCCTCGAGGAGAGCCGGGAGCGTTGATCCACGACGGGGCATTGGCGGCGCGCCGGCTGGTCGCATTCCTTGAAAGCGGCAAGATGCCGACGGTCTCCGACGCATCCGTGGCTCTGCAAGCCCATTCGATCTGCGTCCATGGGGACAGCCCGGATGCAGTAGCCATGGCACGAGCAATCCGTGCCGCTCTTACGGAGCAGGGCTTCGTCATAGCGCCTTTCCTTCCGCACAGATGAGCGCGTGCGTCATCCGCCCGGTGGGTGAGGCTGCGCTGCTGATCGAATTGGGGAATGTCGTTTTTGAGGAGACCCACCGTGCCGTCCTCGACCTGGACAGTGCACTGAACGCTGCAGGGATTGCCGCGATATGCGAGACGGTTCCCGCTTATACGTCGGTCCTGGTCCGCTATGATCCCGATCTGATCAGCTTTGATGAGCTTCAGCGTATCTGCGAGCCACTGACGTCGCAGTCTGGCCGAACGGACCGTGCCGGCAGCTGTCATGAAGTTCCGGTCTGCTTCGATGACTCCTGCTCTCCCGATCTTGACGAGGTAGCGACCCGCCTCGGGCTGAGTCGTGATGCGGTTACAACGAAATTTCTCGAAGCGACCTTCCGCGTTTATATGTACGGGTTCGCGCCGGGTTACGCCTACATGGGCGGTGTTCCGCCAGAGTTGCACCAGCCCCGCAAGCCCGCGGCGGTGCGCGGGTATCCGGTCGGGAGCATACTCATCGCAGGACCGCAGTGCCTCATCTCAACCCTGCCAATGCCGACAGGATGGTGGGTGATCGGGCGAACTCCCCTGAAACTTCTCGATACCGACTCTGACGAGCCTCCTCTCTTCCAGCCGGGCGACACAGTGCGGTTCCGGCCGATCAACGCTGAACAATTTGCGCAGTGGCCAACCAAGTGAGCGCTTCTGCCACTTTCGTCGTCGAACAGGCAGGCCCGCTGACCACCACCCAGGACGGCGGCCGTCCCGGCCTGCTGCGGTTCGGCATACCCCAGTCCGGCCCGGTCGATCGCTCCAGTTACGGTGCAGCGGTACGCTCGTTTGGCGGCATGGTGATGAACTCGGCCATCGAACTGTCGCTGGGGGGCATCACTTTGCGATGCACGGACGGTGAGGTCGCCTTCGCGACCTGTGGCGGCGGCTTCACGGTCGAGCTTGATGGAGAGCAACTTGGCAGCTGGATCGTAGCGAGGATCTCAGCCGGCATGACCTTGCGCGTGCGGCCGGGTCCAGGCAATTGGAGCTATCTCGCGTTTGCCGGAGATATTGAAGCACCCAGGTGGCTCGGCAGTGTTTCAAGGCATGTTCAGGCAGATCTGGGCGGGAATCGTCTTCTCGCAGGCGATACGCTGAAGATTGTGAACTGCATGCGCATTGGCCTCACGGGGGAGGGTGCTCGAACCGTGCCGCGGCCTGCTGGTACAGATCAGCCGATCTCGCGCGCGCGGGTTCTACTCGGACCTCAGGAGCGTTTTTTCGACGCCACGCAGGTCGGAACACTGTTCACGGCTTCCTTCAGCCCCTCGACATCGTTCGATCGGATGGGCCTTGTAATCGATGGTCCGGCGATGCCGCCGCAAGTCCTGGACATGCCCAGCGAGCCAGCGGTTCGAGGGGCCTTGCAGGTGGACGGAGGGGGACGAATGACGCTGCTATTGGCGGATCATCAGACCGCCGGCGGTTATCCCAAGATTGCCGTGATGTTAGGGGCCGACGCGGATCGCCTGGTTCAGCTTCCTGTGGGCCACAGCTTCCAGATCATTGAGCTGGACGTCGCAGCAGCCCACCGAGCGGCTTTGATCGAGCGGCGCGCCCGAGTTCAATATCACAGATCTCTCCTGCAGCCGCTCGACCTGAACCTTCGCCTTTCCGGCGCGAATCTTATTGATGGAGCGATCGATGCGCTGGATCCGGGAGAGCAGGCCATTGGCTAGGCGGACCCTCTTGTGACTCATGTGTTCATGAGTTAGATTGGATAATAAATACAATTTGGAGAAGGATTATGCCTGCGGACCTCATTCGGCCGATCGCGCCCCCTATGATTATCGAGGATATCTACACCGAGGATCAGTATCGCGACATTCTCGCATTGGCGCGCAGCAAAGGGCCGTGGGAGCAGACACTGAGCCAGTTCTACTCCTCGCCGGAGGGGATTGCCGACACCACGGTTGGGAAGGAGTTGGAGGGGGCAAAGCCGACCTGGGAAGATTTTTTATTGCCCTATTTCACCGGTTACCTCGCGAAGGGCGGTGTCTGCCTATATCCCGAGATCGAACACTGCTTTCTCAACAAGAAATTCCTGGACCTGGGTCGGAGCTACTGGAAGGCGGCCTACGCCAGGCCGGAAAACATGATTTTCAATCTCAATGGTCCCACCGCGAACTTTGACGGAGGCCATCTCGATGGGGCTGACTTCCGTGGGCTAACCTTGAGCAACACTCCCAACTGGTTGCTCAACTCGATGGTCAGGTCCAACTTGTTCGCGAAGTGGCAGGTGAAGAAGGCCCAAGTGATCGCCTGGTTCTATCAGGGTTCAACCGGTGGCGGCTTCACTTACTGGCCGGAGGGTCCATACGCCGAGCCTCAACGTATCGCCACCCCGGTCTGGAACCGTGGGTTAGTGGCCGAGACCGAACGGATGTACCATCGCGGGGAGGCGAATGGGCCATTGGACCAGCGCCAGCCTAAGGGGCTGACGATAAACTCGCGGTTTGGCGCCGACCCAGACATCGCCGATGGATGGCAAATCACCACGGATGGCGAGGTCATCCAGAAGATTCCGGGGCACGAACTTCGCATGATGGTGCACTGGCGCGCCGACATTTATATGGACTTGGATGAGCTCAAGAAGGTCGTCGACCATACCGATGACCTCAATCACGAGCAGGCCATCGACACCTTGATCAAGGATCTCCGGGCCCGGGGGCGCGTGGTCAAAACTCCCACCGACCCACTTCACGACCGCGAGTTCATGCACGTCTTGACGGAGGTCTATGACCCGGGGCTCCCGAGGATCTATCCAGCGGAAGCGCCTGGCCCTCACCAGAAGGCGGCATGATTAACGCCGATGAACTGATGATGGGCGTGCCCGGAAGGGCAACCAGTCGAACTAACGAAGGCACTGGGCTGAGCCGCGAACCGTCTAGCTTTTTGAATGACTTGTGGACATCCTGTTGCAAATCCCCGAGTGACCCGCGCCAGCAAAGCCCAGAGCCAGCGAACACCTCACTTGTTATCTGATTCTGGATAGGTTCAAAACGCATAGCCGTGAGAGTTTGCGGCAGAAGGAACAATGAATTTTGGCCGTTACGATTCAAGCACGAGGTAGATTGGAAGGCGTTTCCCGGAGCACGATCGCCGACGGGGTGGCGGATCGTCTTCGATTCCTGATCCTGTCGGGAGAACTGGCTGATGGTATGCCGCTTCGCCAAGACGCGCTTGCCGAGGAAATGGGCACGAGCCGAATACCGGTTCGCGAGGCACTGTCGCGTCTCGAAAGCGAAGGGCTGGTCGCGAGTTTTCCTCATCGCGGCTACGTGGTGACCGGTCTGTCTCGTGACGACATCCAGGAACTTTACGATTTGCGCGCGTTGCTGGAACCTGAGCTCCTGCGCCAAGCCATCCCGCGACTGACCGACGAGGATTTTGCTGCTGCCGATGCCATCATCGGAGAATATAATGCTGCGATTGTAGCCGGTGATGTCGCGAGTTGGGGTGAACTGAACCGGCGCTTTCACATGACGCTCTACAATCCTGCGCAGCGGGTCAAGACTCTCAGGATCGTTCGCGAGCTGCTTGTCAATTCTGATCGATATGCGCGGTTAATCCTGACTGTCGGCGACAGTGTTCAACGCGCACAGGACGATCATGGTGCGCTTCTGGACCTGTGTCGCCAAGGACTGGTCAATCAGGCGGTTGATCTTACCCGCTATCACATCGGGCGGACAGGTGACGATTTGATCGCCCTTCTCGACAGACGGGGGCTGGCTGACTCAAGCGCAGCGGCCGAAGCCGGGAGTGCACACGCGGCCAAACAGCCTCGGCGCCGGTC
>CAMLKX010000033.1 GCA_946480515.1 uncultured Sphingomonadaceae bacterium
CGGTGCGGCGCCAGGCCGGTGACGTCGGTGCCGGCGACCGACATCCGCCCGCTGGTCCGGCTGAACGTGTCGATCGTCGCCACCGAGGGAGACCGCCGGGAGAGCGGGTTCTATGGCCTTGGAGGTCGTTATTTGTACGATCGCCTGTTCGAGCCCGTGGTTTGGAACAAGGCCATCGATGGCGCCCTCCATCAGGCCCTCACCAATCTTCGATCGGCAGCCGCTCCGGCCGGGGAAATGCCGGTCGTGCTCGGACCTGGGTGGCCCGGCGTGCTGCTCCACGAGGCTGTCGGCCATGGGCTTGAGGGTGATTTCAATCGCAAGGGGACGTCGGCCTTTTCCGGCAAGATTGGCCAACAGGTCGCAGGGGCTGGAGTAACCGTGATCGATGAGGGCGCGATCGGGGAGCGGCGCGGATCACTGACCATCGACGATGAAGGAACACCGACCGGCCGCACCGTGCTGATCGAGGACGGAGTGCTCAAGGGCTATCTGCAGGACCGCCTCAACGCGCGGCTGATGAACATGACTCCAACCGGCAACGGGCGCCGCGAGAGCTTCGCTCACGCGCCCATGCCGCGAATGACGAACACCTTCATGTTGGGCGGGAGCGATGACCCGGCCGAGCTGGTGTCGCGAGTCAGGAACGGGATTTACGCGACAAGCTTCGGCGGCGGACAAGTGGACATCACCAGCGGCAAGTTCGTGTTCTCCTGCACCGAAGCTTACAAGATCGAGAATGGGAAAATTGGAGAGCCCATCAAGGGCGCGACGTTGATCGGCGATGGCCCGACCGTGCTCACTCGCGTTACCGGCATCGGCAATGATCTTGCGCTCGATGAAGGAGTGGGGATCTGCGGCAAGGGCGGACAGTCAGTTCCAGCCGGTGTTGGCCAACCCACCTTGCTGATCGACGGGTTGACAGTGGGGGGAACCGCCGCCTGAGCCGGGCTAGTCTAGGTTCAAAGCAGATGGGCAATCGGCTCCAGGCTGATTCCTGCTCGTGCGGCTGCCCGCTCGACCTCTTCGCGTTCGGCTCCGAGCTGCCGCTTGGCTAGAGCCCACAACAGGGCCGAACGCGTCCCATAACGGCAAAAGGCGAGCAACTTGCCGTCTCCTGCGTCATCGATCGCATCGACCATGGCTTCGACATCGGCGGGTCCAATGCCACGGATCACGGGGATGTGGCTGTACGCCATTCCGGCAGCTTCGACTGCCCGCTCCATCGCCACGCTGGTTGGCTGATCCGGATCCTCTCCGTCGGCACGATTGTTCACCACCAATGTGACGCCAAGACGCCGCGCCTCATCGAGGTCGGCCTTGGATAGCTGACCGCTGATCAGCGTCTTCTCATCAAGGTCTTGAAACATCAACGAAACTCCAAGGGTAAGACACTATTCAGCAGCTTCTTCAAGCGCCTGCTCAGCGGCCTGGCGGGCCCACAAATCGGCATAGACCCCGCCGAGCCGCAGAAGCTCGAGATGCGTTCCGATTTCGACCACCCGGCCATTGTCCATCACTGCGATTCGATCAGCTCCAACAATCGTCGAGAGCCGGTGAGCGATGATGACGGTTGTGCGGTCGCGCGCAACCCGGTCGAGTGTGGCCTGGATCTCCTGCTCGGTGCGGCTGTCGAGAGCGCTGGTCGCCTCGTCCAGCACCAAAATGGGAGGATTCTTGAGCAAGGTGCGGGCGATCGCGACTCGCTGCTTCTCCCCGCCCGAAAGTTTCAGGCCGCGTTCGCCGACCATTGAGTCATAGCCATCCGGAAGAATTGCAATGAAGTGATCGATGGCGGCCCCTCGGGCGGCGCTTTCGATCTGTTCTTGGATGGCGTCCGCACTGCCATAGCCGATGTTGTAGCCGATGGTGTCGTTGAACAGCACGGTGTCCTGCGGAACGATGCCGATCGCGGCCCTCAGGCTGTCTTGGGTGACCTCCGCGATGTTCTGGCCATCGATCAAGATCCGTCCCCCCGTTGGATCATAAAAACGGAACATGAGACGGGCGAGCGTCGACTTGCCCGCACCGGAGGGCCCGACCACCGCCAGACTCGTGCCCGGCGGAACATCCAGATTCACTCCCTGCAAGATTGGGCGCTCGGGATCGTAAGCAAATTGCACGTCCTCGAACCGCAGGTGGCCCCGGGTGACACTGAGCGGCATCGCCCCATCTTGGTCGACGATTTCCGCCGGTGTATCGAGCAGCGCAAACATCGCTTCCATGTCGATCAACCCCTGCCGGATCGACCGGTAAACCCAGCCGAGCATGTCGAGCGGGCGAAACAGCTGCATCAGCAGCGCGTTGACCAGCACCACATCGCCTGGAGTGAAGCGGCCTCGGCTCCAGCCCCAGACGGTGAATGCCATTGCGCCGCCCATCATCAGATTGGTGATCAGCGACTGCCCGATGTTGAGCCAGGCCAGTGAGGTTTCATTGCGGACGGCTGCGCGTGCATATGTTGCGATCGCCTCATCGTAACGTTCGGCTTCGCGTTGCTCCGCATTGAAATATTTCACCGTTTCATAGTTGAGCAGGGAGTCGACGGCCCTGCCGATCGCGCGATTGTCGACGTCATTCATCTCGCGCTGGAGGCGCGTCCGCCACTCGGTAATCTGCCGCGTGAACACAATGTAAGCGGCGACCATGACTAGAGTTGCGGCGACCAGCCCGGGACCAAACTTCAGCGCGAAGATCACGCAAATTGCAGTCAACTCAATCAGGGTCGGCGCGATGTTGAACAGCAAAAAGTAGAGCATCATGTCGATGCTCTTGGTTCCCCGCTCGACGATCTTGGTCAGTGATCCGGTGCGGCGCTCGAGGTGGAATCGAAGCGACAAGTCATGAACGTGACGAAACACGCGTCCGGCGAGTTGCTGAGCAGCCCGCTGCCCCACCTTTTCGAACACGGCATTGCGTAAATTGTCCGCGAGAACTCCGCCGAACCGTGCCGCCGCATAAGCGATGACCAGACCGATGATGATACTGACCGCAGCGCCCTCGGTCCCGCTCATCCGGTCGACCGCGCCCTTGAAGGCGAACGGCATCGCCAGCGTGATGGCCTTCCCGGCCAGCACCAGCAGCACCGCAATTACCACCCTGGCCTTCAGGCGGGTTTGTCCGGGCTCCCACAGATGAGGAATGAAGCGGGTGAGCGTGCGCCAGCCGGCACTCGCCTGTTCAGGGTTGCTCGCCGCCATTGTCCTCATTCAACTTAGGTAGGGCAGCGCCCTTCGCCCCGCAATTCACGCGGGCGAAACGATTGGAACGAGCTCCGACCCGGCCTCGTTTTCGCGGCAAAGGAGCCGTTTGGTGGGACCAGCCTACTATGTCCTGGCGATTTTCGGGTGCGGCGATGGCGGGCAGGCCTGCCAGCCTGTCGTGACAATGTCCGAACGCTACGCGACGCGAGACGCGTGCGTCGCCAGCAGCGTCGGCGCTCTTTATGATCAGCGCTCAGATTTCCCGGAACTCGTCGCACGATGCGAACGCAACGACGCTCCCCGATCAGGGGCGATGCGTCCGGAGGCTCGCGACCCGGCTCCGACCGCCGGCTGACATGGCCGAGACGATCGAACCGCCGGTCCAAGAAGGCCAGCTTCCCGGCCATGAAAGCGAGCTTGAGCCCAAGCCACAGTGGCAGCCCCGTTATCGGGGCAGCGATCGGCTGAAAGGGAAAGTCGCGGTGGTAACCGGCGCCGATAGTGGCATCGGCCGCGCCGTTGCCGCTCTATTCGCCCGCGAGGGAGCCGACGTCGCTATCCTCTATCTGTGCGAGCATGATGATGCGGCCGAAACTCTCCGCATTGTTGAGGGTGAAGGCCGGCGCGGACTGACGATCGCCGGGGATATCGGCGATGCAGACTTTTGCGAATCCGCTATGCGGCAGGTCATCGACCATTTTGACAGGCTCGACATCCTGGTAAACAATGCGGGCGAGCAGCATCCCGATGATGATGTTACCGAGATCAGCGACCGCCAGCTCCGGCGCACCTTCCAAACCAATATTTTCTCGATGTTCTATTTGACGAAGGCGGCGCGGCCCCATCTGAAAGCGGGCTCGGCGATCATCAACTGCACCTCGGTGACAATGTACAAAGGCTCACCGGACCTGCTCGACTATAGCGCGACAAAAGGGGCAATCACCGCCTTCACCCGTTCGTTGTCGCAGAACCTGGTGGAGGACGGAATTCGCGTGAACGCGGTTGCACCGGGGCCGATCTGGACTCCGCTCAACCCGATGGGCGGGAAGCCACCGGAGGAAATCCCGGACTTTGGCAAGTCAACGCCGATGAAACGCGCCGGCCAACCGAACGAAGTCGCTCCGGCCTTCCTGTTCCTCGCCTGCGAGGATTCAAGCTATATGACTGGCCAGGTGCTTCATCCCAATGGCGGGACCATCGTGAACGGCTGACGGCGCGGCCTAGATTGGTTCGCCGCTCAGCCGCTGGCAGACCATATCGAGCTGGTCGAGGCTGCTGTAGGCCAGCGAAACCGTCCCGCCGGCGCCAGCATGCGCGATCCGAACCTTCAAGCCCAGAAGGTCGCTCAATTGCCGTTCAAGCGCGGCGAGATCGGGATCGGTCGTGGGGCTGGCCCTGCTTCGGGAGGATGTGCGGGCGGGCTTACTCCCGCGAACCCGCTCTTCAACCTGGCGAACACTCAGACCGTTAGCGAGGATTTCGCGCGCAATTGCTTCCGGGTCAGCTGCGGTCAACAAAGCGCGGGCATGCCCCATGCTGATTATGCCGCTGCCAAGCATGTCCTGGACTGCTGGGGGCAGGTCGAGCAGCCTCAGCATGTTTGCTACATGGCTGCGAGATTTATGAACAATAACAGCAAGTTGTTCTTGAGTGTGACCGTGATCGAGGATCAGCTGCCGATAACCCTGCGCTTCCTCCAGCGCATTGAGGTTCTCGCGCTGGATATTCTCGATCAGCGCCACCTCAGCGGTGGCGGCGGCTTCAAAATCGCGAACAATCGCGGGTAAGCGATGCAGACCGGCTCGCTGCGCCGCACGCCAGCGGCGTTCGCCGGCAATCAGCTCGAATCCTTGTCCGCCCGGACCGACGCGAACGAGAATGGGCTGCAGAACTCCCCTCTCGCGGATCGAGTCGGCGAGTTCAGAGAGGGCAGTCTCGTCGAAATGCCGGCGCGGCTGGGACGGGTTCGGACGGATCGCCGCAATGTCGATCATCCGGACGCTCCCCTCGCGACTCGCCTCGGCCGGAGTGTCACCCAGCAATGCTGAAAGACCGCGGCCGAGGCCGGCGGATGTCCCGCGCACGCTCATGCCGCTTCCGCCGGACGAGGGAGCCGACCAATCAACTCCCGCGCAAGTCCGACATATGCCTCGGAGCCGGAACATCGAAGATCGTAAATCAGGGCAGGTAACCCATGGCTTGGCGCTTCGGAGAGGCGGACATTGCGCGGGACCACGGTTTCGAACACGGCGGCACCAAGGCAGGCGCGAACGTCATCCGCAACCTGCTGGGACAATTTATTGCGCCGGTCGAACATGGTCAGCGCCACTCCGAGAACATTGAGTGCCGGGTTGAACGCGCCGCGGATGCGCTCGACTGTCTGCAGCAGCTGGCTGAGGCCTTCGAGCGCAAAAAACTCGCATTGCAGGGGAACCAGCAATTCACGCGCCGCGACCAGCGCATTGACGGTCAGCATGCCGAGCGATGGCGGACAATCGATCAGGCAAATGTCCCATCGGCCGGCCGGCACCTGATCAAGTGCCATGGACAGACGATGAGTTCGGTTCTCCAATTCAACCAGTTCGACTTCCGCGCCGGACAGATCAACCGTCGCGGGGAGGAGATCGAGTCGAGGAACGCGGGTCGACAAACATGCCGCCGGGACATCCGATTGCCCGATCAGAACATCGTAGCTCGACCGTTCGCGAGCGGAGGGCAGGATGCCCAGGCCAGTCGACGCGTTGCCTTGGGGATCGAGGTCGATGAGGAGGACTTTCCAACCGATTGCGGCGAGTGCCGTCGCAAGGTTGATCGCGGTGGTCGTCTTGCCGACTCCACCCTTCTGATTCGCAATCGCGATCCGGATCATCCCCGCCCCCTTTTCGCAATCCCAGAAGCTAGCACGATCGCGGCGTGCGGATCGGTAATGCTGGCTTCGGTCCGGAACGCACCCTGCCACGTTCGTTGCGCGTCGGCCAGTTCCGATTTGCCGCTCTGACCGCGCGGGAGCACCCATTGGGCGGTCCGCGACGCGAGCGGAAGCGAAACTTCGAAGATCCGCTCGATCGGAGCAAACGCCCGAGCGGTGATCAAGTCGAACCGCCCCTGCACTGTTTCGATCTTCGCCTGCACCACCGCGACTCGCGCATCCAACCGCAGCTGCTCGACCGCGCGGGAGAGAAAGTCGGCGCGTAATCTCCTCGGCTCGACCAGAGTCACGGGGCCATTGACCAGGATTGCGATGACCAGACCAGGCAGGCCCGCGCCCGACCCGATATCAAGCCAGGATGCCCCTGCGGGAGCGAACCGCACAAGCTGCGCGCTATCAATGATGTGACGCGTCCAGACCTCGTCGATCGTCGACCGGGCTATCAAATTCTGCCGCTGGCTCTCCTCGAGGAGTAGGTCGACATAGGCCGACAGGGCCGCGAATGTTTCACGTGAAACATCGATTTGCGCCGCCTCGGCCACCCGCTCGATCATGCAGCGCAGCGCACAGCCTGGACATGAAGCGCAGCTAGAGCTGCCGGCGTGATCCCGGCAATGCGCGAGGCTTGGTCGAGCGTCTCCGGTCGCGCGGCCGAGAGTCGCTCGGCCATTTCGCTCGACAAGCCGGGAACGGCGGCGAAGTCCACCAGACCGATATCGACAGCCGAGTCGCGGCGAACCGCTTCCCACTCCCGCTTCTGCCTTTCAACATAGGGCGCGTAGAGGGCATCGGCCGCCGCTTCGTCCGTGGCATCCCAGGCCTTCGTCTCCCGCTGTTCAAAATGATCTTCGATCTGACGCTTCCGTGCCGGTGAAACACACCCGACCGCGAGCGCATCCTTCCCCAACCGCGTGGTGGAATTGTCCGCCCGTAGCGACAGGCGATACTCAGCACGCGCGGTTAGCATGCGGTAAGGTTCAGTGACGCCCTGCAACGTCAGGTCATCGACCATCACCCCGATATAGCTGGTCCGGCGATCGAACGTGGCAGGCTCCAGATCGAGCGCAGAGGCCGAGGCGTTCAGTCCGGCAACGAGACCCTGGGCGGCCGCCTCTTCATACCCCGTCGTTCCATTGATCTGACCCGCCAGGAACAGGCCGGGAATGTCTTGCACTTCAAGGCTCGATCTGAGGCGCCGCGGATCCACGAAGTCATATTCAACGGCATAGCCGGGACGCACGATCTTGCATCGCTCAAGGCCGCGGATCGTCCGGATCATCTTCTCCTGAATGTCGACTGGCAGGGAGGTCGACAAGCCGTTTGGATAAACAAGGGCATCATCCAGCCCCTCGGGCTCAAGGAAGATTTGATGGCCATCGCGGTCGCCGAACCGGCGGACCTTGTCCTCGATCGACGGACAATAGCGCGGGCCTCTCCCTTCAATCGCTCCAGCGAACAAGGGCGAGCGGTCGAAGCCGGAAGAAATGACGTCGTGGGTTGATAAATTGGTGCGTGTAATGGCGCAGCTGAGTTGCGGCGGGCGAACTTCCTCGTCCAACATCGACATCAACCAAGGCTCACGATCACTCGGCTGCTCCTCGAGCTGCACCCAATCAATCGTTCGTCCGTCCAGTCGTGGTGGCGTTCCGGTCTTCAACCGCCCTTGCCCCAGCCCGATCGCTCGGATCTGCTCCGCCAGAGTATTTGAGGCGCGCTCATCGTGCCGCCCACCGGAGAGGATCTCCTCACCGATAAACATCCGGCCACCGAGAAACGTGCCGGTCGTGATGACGACCGCGCGGGATTCCACCTGCGTGCCATCAGCGAGCATCAACCCAGACACGCTGCTGCCCGCGAGCTTCAGGGAGGCGACCTCTCCGGTTAGTCGGTGCACTCCACTTTCATGGAGAAGTCGATCGATCGCTGTCCGGTATAGCCGGCGATCGGCTTGCACCCGAGGTCCGTGCACGGCCGGCCCTTTGCTCCGATTCAACATGCGGCGGTGGATCGCCGCCCGATCCGCGGCACGAGCCATCAGCCCGTCATAGACATCCAGTTCGCGGACCAGATGCCCCTTGCCCACCCCACCGATCGAGGGATTGCAAGACATCTGCCCGAAATTGCCTGGCTCGAGCGTTATAATTCCGGTGCGAGCGCCGCGGCGCGCCGCAGCAGCTGCTGCCTCGCAGCCTGCATGCCCGCCGCCGATAACCAGAACATCAAACATCGGCGCTCCTTAATGAGAAGCAGAATCTAGGTCAAAAGCGCTCATTGTTTCACGTGGAACACTCACTTACCGAGGCAGAAGCGGCCGAACAAAGCGTCCAGCGTCTCTTCGATACCCGCGCGGCCAGTTAGGCGATGGAACGCATTGCGAGCGTGCCGCAAATTTTCAGCCAAAAGCTCTGGGCCAAGGACACTATCGGAGATGAGCGCACGACGCGCTTCCTCGAGCAATCCACGCTGACGCCGGTTGAGGGCAACCTCCCCCTCACGCGGCAGAAGTGATCGGGCGCTGTCCAGAATGCAGGCGATCAGCGCCTCGACCCCCTCCCCGCTTTGGGCGGACACGGGGAACCCAATGCGCTGATCAGCCTCGGCAAGGTCGCTCTTCGGAGCAAGCTGAATGACCTGCGGCCGCTCAGGAGCCATCTCTGGTGAACCAAGCCAGAGGACAATATCCGCAGAGGCGACTTCGGCCTCGGCGCGCTCGATCCCGATCTGTTCGACCAGATCGTCGGCAGCGCGCTGTCCTGCCGTATCGACCAGCAACAGCGGAATGCCTGCGATTGCCAGAGGCATTTCGATGCTGTCGCGCGTCGTGCCGGGGATGGCCGTGACGATGGCGCGGTCACTTCCGACCAAAGAGTTGAAGAGGCTGGATTTTCCCGCATTCACCGGCCCCGCGATTACGATCCGCACGCCGTCGCGCAGCCGCTCCGCTGAGGGCGCCGCGAGCGCGCTTCCAATCTCGGCCGCAACCTCCTGAGCCCCACCGATAATCGCGCTACTCCCAACCGTGACGTCGCCCTCCTCATCATAATCGATCAGCGCCTCGGCCATCGCCGAGAGCGTCACCAGCCGATCCTGCCAGCGGTCAACCGAATGGCGGAGGCTGCCCTCGCTCATCGCGAGGGCGGACCGGCGCTGAAGTTCGGTTTCAGCAGCAAGCAAGTCGGCGAGCCCTTCAGCCTCGGTCAGGTCCATCCGGCCATTGACCAACGCCCGACGCGTAAATTCTCCTGGGAGGGCGGCACGCATTCCGGGGAACGCTGACAACTGATGGAGCAACGCATCAACCGTGGCCCGCCCGCCATGGCATTGGAATTCAACCAGATCTTCTCCGGTCGCCGACGCCGGCTCGTCAAACCGGATCACCAACGCCTGATCGATCAAGTTGCTCGTGTCTGGTTCTCTGAGGTTGCAGAGGCGAGCAACTCGAGCCGGCGGCAACTGCCCCACCAGCCGGCAAGCAACAGCATGGGCGGCAGGACCACTGACGCGCACAACCGCAATTGCCGCAGGAAGCGAGCCGCTCGACAGAGCGAAGATGGTATCCTCAGCCGCGGCGGCGGCGCTCATCAGGCAAAGAGCTTGCCTAGACCGACATAGGGGTCAACCCAGCCATCGTAGATCATCTTGATTGCGACATAGAGGACCACGGCCAGGCCGAGATAGGCGATCCACCGATAGCGCTCGATGTACCGGGCTATGATGTTTGCCGCGACGCCCATCAGAATGACTGCGAAAATGAGGCCGACGATCAGGATGCCAGGATGGTCCCGCGCCGCCCCCGCAACTGCGAGGACATTGTCCAAGCTCATGCTGACGTCGGCAATCGCGACGCCCCAAGCCGCACTCGCGAAACTCTTCGCGGGCCTCAAACCACTATGCTCGTCGCCGTGGATTTCGGCCGAGCCAGGGCTCTCGCCAGCGTGGCGGAGCTCGCGCCACATCTTCCAGGCCACCCACAGCAGCAGCAAGCCGCCAACCAGGATCAAGCCCACGATCTGCAGCAACTGGGTGACAATCAACGCAAACGCAATTCGCAAGACGAGTGCGGCAAGCACGCCGATCACGATCACCTTGCGGCGCTGATCTGGCGGCAAGCCCGCCGCTAGCGCGCCGACAACAATCGCATTGTCCCCGGCCAGAACCAGATCGATCATCAGCACCTGGAGAAAGGCTGCAAGCGCTCCGGGCTCCGTGATGTTGGAGAAGTCCGTAACAATGGCGTCGAGCATGTCCGCCGGACCGCCAAAAGCGGCAGGGACGCCATGCGCCGCGGCGGCTAGCAGCAATTCTATCATGCGGATGCTTTCCCTCGTTTAGGTCAACGCGAATGCGCGGAGTTGAACGATAGTTCCGGAAGGTCCGAGTTGGCTCGCCGCGAGGAGCTACTGGTTCATCGAAGCGAAGAAATCCTCGTTGCTCTTCGCGTCCTTCATCTTGTCGAGCAGGAACTGCATCGCATCGACAGTCCCCATTTGCATCAGGATCCGCCGCAGCACCCACATCTTGCTGAGGGTGGCCTGGTCGGCGAGCAATTCCTCCTTGCGGGTGCCGGACTTGCCGACGTCGAGCGACGGGAAGATGCGCTTGTCGGACACCTTGCGGTCGAGCACGATCTCGCTGTTGCCAGTGCCCTTGAACTCCTCGAAGATCACCTCGTCCATCTTGGATCCGGTATCGATCAGGGCGGTGGCGATGATCGAGAGCGAACCGCCCTCCTCGATATTGCGCGCCGCGCCGAAGAAACGCTTCGGCCGTTGCAGCGCATTGGCGTCGACGCCACCGGTCAGGACCTTGCCGGAACTTGGAACCACCGTGTTATAGGCGCGCCCCAGACGGGTGATCGAGTCGAGCAGGATCACAACATCCTTCTTGTGCTCGACCAGTCTCTTAGCTTTTTCAATAACCATTTCAGCGACTTGAACGTGCCGGCTAGCGGGTTCGTCGAACGTCGAGCTGATCACCTCGCCATTCACGCTGCGCTGCATGTCGGTCACTTCTTCGGGCCGCTCATCGATCAACAAGACGATGAGGAACACTTCCGGGTGATTATCGGTGATCGCCTTGGCAATGTTCTGCAACAATACCGTCTTGCCGGTGCGCGGCGGCGCAACGATCAGCGACCGCTGCCCTTTCCCTTGAGGTGAGACAATGTCGATCACTCGCGCTGACTTGTCCTTCACGGTCGGATCGAGCGTGTCGAGACGAAGCTTTGAGTTGGGATAAAGCGGGGTGAGATTGTCGAAGTTGACTCGGTGACGCACGGCGTCAGGATCGTCGAAGTTGATCTGGGCGACCCGGGTCAGAGCGAAGTAGCGTTCGCCATCCTTGGGACCGCGAATCTCACCTTCCACAGTGTCGCCAGTCCGCAACCCAAAGCGTCTGACCACCGAGGGGGCAACATAGATGTCGTCCGGCCCAGCCAGATAGTTCGCTTCCGGCGACCGGAGAAACCCGAACCCGTCGTTCAGAACCTCGATCGTGCCCGCGCCCATGATCTCCGCGCCATTTTCCGCCCGAACCTTGAGGATCGAAAACATGAGATCCTGTTTGCGGAGCGTCGACGCCCCCTCGACACCCATCTCCTCGGCCATTGCAACCAGTTCGGCAGGAGATTTGCGCTTAAGGTCTTTGAGATGCATCGGGATAGTCTTTTCGTGTGAAATCAAAGGGATGGAAGGCCGCGAACACGACTGGAACGACGTGTCTGGACAAAACCGGGACCGTTCGCTGATGGGAGATCCGCCAACGCGGCCGATGGTCTGCCGGGGTAAGTAACGCCCGCCTCCAAGTCAATATGGGTCAGAACGGCCGCACGACAACCAGGACGACAATCAGCGCCGTGGCGATCCCCGGAATCTCATTCATGATCCGCAATGTCCGGGTCTCAAGCGCTCGCTTGCCCTGAGCGAGCTGCCGCCCATAGGCTGAAATCCAGCCCTGATAGGCGGTCAGGCCAATCACTAGAGCAAGCTTGGCGTGGAACCAGCCCTCCATGAACGCTCCGCGGTCAATCGCGAGCATAAGCCCGAAAAGCCAGACCAGCAGCATTGCTGGAGTCAGAATGATCGTCCGAGCGCGATCCTCCCGCTCGATCCACGCCCGCGGCAACGTCGTGACGGTCAGCAGCTCGGCGCCATCGGAGCCGTTGAAAATCAGCGTGTCGGTATGATCGCCGCCATTGACGCTGTCGTCGCC
>CAMLKX010000034.1 GCA_946480515.1 uncultured Sphingomonadaceae bacterium
CAGCATCGTCACGTGGCACCGGGTTGATGAGATTCTCGCTGGCGGAATCATTGCGCTGATCCACGCGGGGTGGCTAGGCGAGAAAGCCGGTATAATCCTTCGCCGGCTGCCGATC
This sequence comes from uncultured Sphingomonadaceae bacterium, assembly GCA_946480515.1. The sequence continues at coordinate 116 of CAMLKX010000034.1, forward strand.
TGGCCATTCGCGATTGCATTGCTGATTGCCAGCCACCCGGACGGCGGACCGATGCAATATCTGCGACCTTACGCTGCAGCGCTGCTGGTCGGTTCCTCACTCGCGAACGCACCGCTTTGGCTCGATCGGGTCATGACTTCGCGGCCGATGGTCTACATCGCCGAGGTGTCCTACGCGCTTTATGTCTTCCACGGCGTGCTGGTGCACACCTGGCTCGGGACGGGGGACCGTATCGAGAAATATCTCAAGCGCCCGCTGCTGTTCGCGGCAACGTTCGGCTTGGCGCATTTGTCGACGCGCTACTTCGAGCGGCCGATCACCCGCGCGGTTCGCCGTGCCTCCAATGCAACAGGTCCGGCCAAGACAGCGTAGTTCCGGAATCAGGTTCCGATACTGATTGACCCTCGCGCGAGTGCCGTGGCACTCTGCTTGCAATGGCTAGCAAACGACTGGCTGCAGCAGGAGAGGTCCAATGGGCGGTCGCAATACACATCGGCGGGTTGGAAGCATGATCCGCGTCGCCGCGCTGTCAGGAATTTCTTATCTGGCGCTCGCGGGTGCCGTCGCACTGGCACAGCCGGCGGGGGAAGCAACTCCCGCCGCGCCGGTTGCACCGGCCGAGGACAGCGGCGGAGTCGAGGAGATTGTCGTCACCGCCCAGAAACGCGCCGAGAATGTGCAGGACGTGCCGATCGCTATTTCGGCCGTGTCGAATGAATATCTCGAATCCCGGGGGATTACCTCGATCGACAATCTTGGATCGATCGCGCCGAACGTGAAGATCGAGCGCACACCGTCCAACAAGACGATCAGTCAGATTGCGATCCGCGGATCCGTGACAATCAACCCGGCGATCACTTGGGAGCCGGCGGTCGGCCTCTACCTGGACGGCGTGTACATCGCCAAGGCGCAGGGCTCGATCTTCGATATCGCCGATCTGGAGCGGGTGGAGATCCTGCGCGGCCCACAGGGCACGCTTTACGGCCGCAACACGCTCGCCGGTGCGGTCAACCTGATCACCCGCAAGCCGTCAGGAGAAGCCGGCGGAGAGTTTGAACTCACCTATGGCAACTATGGCTATGCCAAGGGGCGGGCGGTGCTCGACCTGCCGCAGATGGGTATTTTCAGCGCCAAGATCTCGGGTCAGGCGCAGACCCGAGACGGGTTCATCAAGATCGGCCCCAATCCATTCGAGGATGATTTCCTCGCTGATCTGTTGTCGGGCCCGCCCTCGGTCAATCGGACGAATGACCTCGATAATTATAGCGGCATGCTGCAGATCCGCGCCGAGCCGAGTGACGACGTCGCCATCGACTATACTTATGATTATAGCCGCTACGATCAGCGGCCGGACTTTTCCCAGCTTTTCCAGGTTAATCGGAATAACGATCCGCGTGACATCTTTGACCCAAACCCCGCCAACCCAAGTTACTCCGGGATCCCGCTCTACCTCTTCGCCGACCGCGACCGTCAAAGCCGCGGCAGCATCGATGCCGACCCGCTCTTCGAGAAGACGACCACCCAAGGTCATGCGCTGACAATTTCCTGGGATGTCGGCGACGCGACGATCAAGTCGATCACCGCCTATCGCAAGCTGAAGTGGGCGGACAGCCTCGATCTCGATGGCTCGCCCATGGACATCGCACTTACCGCGCGGTCAAGTCGCTACAAAAGCTTCACGCAGGAGCTGCAGGCGAGCGGCACGGCGCTCGACGATCGGCTCAACTATGTCGTCGGCGCCTATTATCTCAAGGACAAGGCGGAGACCGATAACCCGCTCAACTTCTTCTTCCACACCGAACGGCTCTTCTCGAGCTATGGCTCGCACACCAAGGCTTACGCCGCCTATGCGCAGCTCGACTATCGCATCACCGATCCACTCGTCCTGACGATTGGCGGGCGCTATTCACACGAGCGCAAGGACATCAAACGGTTCTTCCGAGTGCTTGCGACGACCAACCCGGCTGCCCCTCCCGCCCCGTTCACCGCCATCGACGTGGGCTATGGCGATGTGCCGGACGCCAAGTTCAGCGATTTCAGTCCAGCCGCCACCATCCGCTATGAAATCAACGACAACATCAACGTCTATGCGCGCTACGCCAAAGGCTTCAAATCGGGCGGCTTCAATGGCGAGACCCAAGTTACGGAGTTCCCTCCGAGCGACGACTGCCCGAGCGGAGCCCCGGAACTGTGCGAGCCCTATGAGGCGGAAAAGGTCAACAGCTATGAGATCGGGTTCAAGTCGCGGCTGTTCGACAATCGGCTGCAACTGAACGCCGCCGCCTTCTGGGACAAGCACAAGGATATCCAGCTGTCGGTGTTTCTGGGCGAAGGCGCCGCGTCGGTGGTTCGCAATGCCGCGGCGGCGCGGATCTGGGGCTTGGAGTTCGAAGCGATTGCACGGCCCGTCGAGTGGCTGACCGTGAATGGTTCGGCAGCCTATCTCAATTCCAAATACAAGAGCTTCATCGACGCGGGCGAAGAGGTGGCCGACAACCGTGCCTTTCCGCACACGCCCAAATACACCGCCGCGCTGGGGGTCGATGCTCGCGTCGCGCAGGGTAACTGGGGTCAACTGAACCTGATCGGAGACCTCAACCATGTCTCCTCTTACTTCACCTTCCCTTATCCGCTGCGCACACCCAGCGAATCCGACCAGAACGCCTACACCACCAAGTCGCCCGGGCGCACGATCGTAAACCTGCGCAGTGCGCTAACCGACATCCCGCTTGGCAGCGGCAACGCAAAGGGCGAGCTCACGCTGTGGGTGCGCAATCTGTTCAAGGAAGACCGGCCGCAGAACTTCATCGATTTCGGACCGACTTTTGGTGGTCTAACGGTCGCCTACTATCCCGATCCGCGGACCTACGGTGTGACTGCCGGGATTCGCTTCTAGAGGGCGCGGTCCGGCGGAGGTTCCGTCGGACCCCGTCCTGCATCCTGGTGAAAAGTGGTGCGGTCGAGAAGACTCGAACTTCCACGGCCTTTCGGCCACAGCGACCTCAACGCTGCGCGTCTACCAGTTCCGCCACGACCGCACTCGTGAAATGCGCCGCCCGAAATGGAGCGGCGCTCTGGTAAGGCGCGCGCTCTAGCAAAGCCCATTAGGCGGCGCAATGCCGCTCAGGTTCGCTCCAAAATGGAGCGATGGTAAATGCTGCATTTACGATTTGCCGCGAGCTTCGTTAAGCTATGGCCATGCTGCTTGCCGCTGCTGCCCTCGCTGCGATCTCGCCATCCGGACCAGCCGTGCACTCGACCGCACGGGTCACCGTCCGGGTTCTCGCTCCTGCGCACGCGTCATCTACGGAATGGGAGCGGGCGCCCCGCCAGTCCAGACGCGAGACCCTGATCCGGAGCGAGACCGGCGAGCGCGTGCCCGCTCGTCTGATCGAATTTCAATAAAGGAACATCGGCATGCCGGTGATGGCCTGCAGCCGGGCGCGGTAGGTGTGGACGTCGTAGAGATTATCAACATCGACCAGCTTGCTACCTTCGAGCAGGTGGCCGATCGGGACATCGGCATAGCGGCCGCCGCGCACGGCAAGCATCCGCCCATGATCGCCGGCTGAAAGCAGCTGAATCGCCTGACGGCCGAACGCCAGCGAGACCATCAGGTCAAGCGCGTCGGGGACGCCGGACCGCATGAGATAGGCAAGTTGCTGGACGACCGTTCCGGCCTTGATCCGCTTGTCGAGCTGCTGGGCAATTCGCGACGAGATGGGTGCGCGGCGGCGCTTGCTGGCCACGGTCGAAAGCTCGTCCGCATGATCCTCGCCCTCGATGGATGATCCTTCGGAAACGACCAGCATCGCGTAGCGGCCCGGATGGTCCGTGAGATCGACAGACACCAGCTCAGCCAGCCGGTCGATGTTGACTGGGCATTCCGAGATGAGCGTACGGTCCACCTGGGCCAGGAAGCCCGAAAGCAGGGCGGTCTCGCCGCTGCGACGCCCAAACAATTCAACGATGCCGATCCGTTCGTGACTGGCGACGGTCGTGCGCAGCGCCTGAATGGCTTCGACCGAGCGGCTCACCGCGGTCGCAAAGCCGATGCAATAGTCAGTCCCATAGACGTCATTGTCCATCGTCTTGGGTATCGAAAGCACCTTGAACCCCTGGCCGGAGAGGTGCGCAGAAAAACGCAGCGTTCCGTCGCCGCCGAGAGTCACGAGAGCCTCAATGCCCATGGCATCCAGCGTCTCCAGGACCTTTTCAGTCTGGTCGCCGTCACCGACCGTCCGCGGATCAGTGCGGGACGTGTGCAGGATCGTGCCACCGGTCCGATCGATGCCGCGCACCCGCGCCCGATCGAGGACGACGCTATGTTCAGCGATCGACGCGGGGTCACCTGGATCGATCGCAAGCACCCCAGCCCAGCCGCGCCGAAAACCGGTCACAGTCCAGCCGAGATCTTCGGCCGAAAGCGTCACCGCCCGAATGCAAGCGTTGAGGCCAGGCACATCACCGCCACCGGTGAGGATGCCGATCCGCATTGTCATTTCCCCCTGATCAGGCTGCTGGCGGACCCAGCGTTACGGTTAAGCGCTCCGCTCCCTCGGGAACATTCATCTCGGCGCTATTGAAACTCGCACTCGCACCGGGCGGAAGCACTCGCGCCGGTGGAGAGATGGTCCAGCTGTAGATCAGCTTCCCGCCAGAATCGCGGAGCTCGGCCTTGAGCGGCGGAACGTCCTGCGGCTGATCCGTCGGGTTGATGACCCGACCGCTGACCTCGAACAGTTCGTTGCCGCTGGCGAGTTGCTGGCGGTCGCTGTTGCGCACCTGGAGCAGCAACGGGGTTTCTTGTACACCGGCCATCCCGAACCGCTCTCGCCACTGCATGGGAGCAAGGAAATAAAGTGCCAGCGCCACCGCAATCAGGATGGCGAGAATCAAAGGCAGGATTGGCAACCGCCGCCGGCGTTCAGCCTCCTCGCCAGTAAAAACAAAATCATCCTCGGACTCCTCGCCCGCAGCGGATGCGCCGGGGTCCGGAGAAGCCGCAGGCACCGCCATTGTGTGCTCTGCCGCCGCGTCATCCGCTTTGCCTGCGCTGCTCGCGTCAGTCGTGTGAAGCACCGGGGCGGCCCATGAGTCCGCGGACTCGCCGGGGGCTTGGTTTGTACGCTGGTCGGCGGTGAAGTGCGCGTCCTGGACCTCCCCAGATCGATTCTCGTCAGTCGGATCAGGTGCGATCTCGGCCGATGTTGGCGACTGCGCGGTAGAAGGCGTCTCCGTAGCCTGGGGCCGCGGTGAGGGGTACACTGACCCAACGCCAGGCTCCGCTGATGAGTCAGGAAGCTGGAACCAGCTGTGTCTGCACGACGCACAACGGACTTGGCGTCCGCCCGGCGGAACCGCGCCATCCTGAACCACATAGCGAGTGTTGCAGGCGGGGCACGTCAGAATCATCGTTGTGGCAACCTCCGCATGCGCCTGACCCTCGATAAACGCCATTGGGAAGCATTGGCAAGGCAGCACCAGTCGTGTCAAAACACAAGAGCGAGTCCACTGGGGGTGAAGCTGGCACAGATTGTCGAATTCGAGGCCGTCGGTCTTCGCTACGGGACCGGTGCGGAGGTGCTGCGAGACCTCGATTTCAAGCTGGCAGCAGGAGGCTTCTACTTCCTGACCGGGCCGTCCGGCGCTGGAAAGACCTCCTTGCTCAAGCTGCTGTACCTGGCGCAGCGGCCGACCCGGGGGCGGATCCGGCTGTTCGACGAGGATTTGGCGGAGGCGTCCCGCGACTCCCTTCCGGCCTTCCGGCGGCGCATTGGAGTCGTATTCCAGGACTTCCGGCTCGTGCGCCATCTTTCCGCGTTCGACAATGTCGCGCTACCCCTGCGGATTGCCGGCAGGAGCGACGCCGAGATCGACGGCCCCGTCCGCGAAATGCTCGCCTGGGTGGGGTTGGCGGATCGCGCTAGTGCACGCCCTCCTACCCTTTCCGGCGGGGAGCAGCAGCGGGTGGCGATCGCTCGCGCCGTGATCGGCCAGCCCGACCTGCTGGTCGCCGATGAGCCGACCGGCAATGTGGACGCCGACATGGCGGCCAGGCTGATCCTGCTGTTCGAGGCCCTGAACCGGCTTGGCACGACGGTCGTGGTTGCAACCCACGACGTCAGCTTGATTGCCTCCGTCCGCGCCGCACAGATCCTGCGGATCGAGAATGGCAATTTGATTGATCATACGGGGAATTTGCGGCACCCGCCGCGCCCTGCCAGCGGAACGGCCAACGCGTGAACGCCTGGCGCCTCTCGTCGGCGGCGAAGCGTCGCCTGCTGCCGGACACCGGGCTGCGCGGCCCGACGCCGTGGGTGCTGGCGATCATGATGTTCGTCACCGTGAGCGTCGCCGCAGCAGCGCTTTCGCTGGCGAATGCCGCGCAACTGGTCGCTAGCGGCGCCGAACGCGGCTATTCGGTGCAGCTTGACGGGGGCAGCGCCACCGCCGCTGACATCGCTCGCACCGTCGCGGCCATTCCGGGCGTCACCAGTGCCCGGCCGGTCGGAGAATCGGAGATGCGGGAGACCCTGGAACGCTGGCTCGGAGCTGCCGCGCTTGCCGACGAGTTGCCGCTTCCGATGCTGGTTGATGTTGAACTTGCGCCGGGCGCGGATGAACGGGCGGTCGCCCGGGCGGTCTCAACCCAAATCCCGGGTGCGGAACTGACCGGTCATGGCGCGGCGCTTGGTCCGCTGCTCTCTGCCATGCGCTCGCTGATCCTGCTCGCCTGGGGCCTGGTGCTACTGATGGCCGCCGCCACCGGTGCGGCGGTGGTCCTGGCGGCCAGGGGTGCCCTTGATACCTACCGGTCCACGATCGAGATCATGCACGGAATCGGGGCGACCGACGAGCAGATCGCCCAACTGTTCCAGCGGCGGATCGCGCTTGATGCCTTCGCCGGCGGTGTCGCCGGAGCGGCCTCGGCAGGACTGGTTCTGCTCGTCATCGTCGGAAATACGTCCTCGCTGGTCGGCGATCTCGCGGGACGCGCAGCGCTTGGGCTGCGGGACATCGCCATTCTTGCGGCATTGCCCCTCGCGGGAACCCTGCTCGCGACAATCGTAGCGCGACAGGCCGTCCTCCGTTCTCTCAAGCATAACCTGTGATTCTGCGGCTAACAGCACTGCTGATCCTGCTCTACGCGCTGGGCTTCGCCCTGTTCGCGGTCGATCTTGGGGCACCGGCTCCGCCGTCGAGAACCGATGCGATCATCGTTCTGACTGGAGGAAGCGGCCGAATCGAGCGAGCGACCGAACTGCTGAGCTCCCGCCACGCCAAGCGGATGTTGATTGCTGGGGCCGATCCGGTGGTCGCCAAGGGTGACCTCGTCGAACGGACCGAGAGCAGTCCTCAACTGTTCGCCTGCTGCGTCGACCTTGGGACGGAGTCGGTCGACACACGCTCGAACGCGGAGGAGGCACGCCGGTGGATGCGCCGGAACAAGTTTCGCTCGCTCCGGCTGGTGACAAGCGACTGGCACATGCGCCGGGCGCTTTACGAATTCGAACGCGATCTTGGCGCCGACTATCGCATCGTTCCCGATGCGGTCCGCTCGCAGCCAAGCCTCACCATCCTGCTTGGCGAATATAGCAAATATGTTCTTCGCCGCCTCGCGGTCTGGCTCGACATTTGATTACCGCTGCCGTGCGCTCGACGCTATTCGCGCTGCTCTTCTATCCGGGAACCCTGCTGTTCGCGATCGCCACGCTGGCAGCTTCCCTGGTGGGAAGCCGGAGCACGCAAGCTACCGTGCGGCTGTGGGCAGCCGTTCACCATCACCTCGTCACCCATGTGCTTGGCATCCGGCTTCAACTCGAAGGCCACATTCCTGAAGGACGAGTGCTGTTTGCCGCCAAGCACCAGGCGATGGTCGAAACGATCGAGCTTATGCGCCTTGTCCGTGGGCCGATTGTCGTGCTGAAGAAGGAGCTGGCGGAAATGCCGTTCTTCGGTTGGGCGACCCGGCGGTACGGCGTCATTCCGGTCGATCGAGCGGCGGGCGCGACGGCGCTGCGGTCGCTCGTTTCCGCTGGCCGGGAGGCAAGGGCCAGCGGCCGGCCGGTCGTGATCTATCCGGAAGGAACGCGGGTGCGGCCCGGCGAAACGCCGCCGTTGCAGGCAGGATTTGCCGCCCTTTACCGGGCGCTCGATCTGCCAGTCGTCCCAATCGCCCTCGACAGTGGCCGGCTGTGGGGCCGCGGGTTCATCAAGCACCCAGGAACAATCCGCTTCGTGATTGGAGAGATCATTGAGCCGGCCCTCCCCCGTACGACCATCGAGGCGCGCGTCCACGCGGCCATCAACCTGCTCGAAGCCTAAGCCCGCAGGGTCGCCCCAAGCTTTTCCGCAGCGGCAACAATCTTCGCGCCGATTGCCGCGATATCTGGATCCGTGAAGCTCTTGTCCGATGGCTGCAAAATCACTTCCACCGCGAGGCTGAGTGCGCCCTCGGCTGGCTGGTAGCGGTCGAACACCCTCGCCCCGACGATCGCTCCCTTGTCCGCGCCTCGGATCGCCCTGACCAGCGCGTCGGCGGCAAGCTGATCCGGGACGTTGAACGCGAAGTCACGGCTGACCGGCTGCAACGCTGGCGGAGCGAAGGCCGCACGAGTTCGGCCACCACCCGGCCGAGCAGCGGGAATCGCGTCGAGATAGATTTCGCCAGCCACCGTGCTTGCCGGCGCTTCGAGCGCCTTCACCACCCGCGGGTGCAATTCACCGAACACCGCGAGGGTGGTCTTGGGACCCAAAGTCAGCCGCGCCGAACGCCCGGGGTGCCAAATCTCGCCCGCGTCCATCATCACTTGCAGGTTCGCGACCGGCGCTCCCGCGGCTTCGAGCAAGGCCAGCACCTCCGCCTTGGCATCGTAGGCGTTGAATGGCTGAGCCTTGCCGGACTGCCAGCTGCGGGCGCTCCGCTCGCCAGCCATGATCAGCCCAAGCGTCAGCCGCTCACCTTCGGCCAGATAACGCCGGCCGATCTCGAACATTCGAACGTTATTCACGCCGCGATCGGTGTTGCGGCGGGCAGCGGCGATCAGCCCCGGGAGAAGCGACGACCGCATCACCTTCATGTCTTCGCTGATCGGATTGGCGAGGGTCCAGGCCCCGCCGCCGATGGCTTCGGCTTCCTGTTCCGCAATGAAGCTCCAGGTTACCGCTTCGTCGAAGCCGCGGGCGGCGGCGGCACGGCGAACCCGCCGCTGCAGGCGCTGGGCCGGAGTCGCGGTTGGCAGCGCAACGCCGCTGTCGCGTGGCAGCGGGGTCGAGGGGATTCGATCGTAGCCGTGAATCCGCGCGACCTCTTCGATCAGGTCAGCCGGGCCGTCGACATCGCGCCGCCAGCTGGGGACTTGCGCGTCGCCATTGGCAGCAAAGCTGAAGCCAAGCCGCTGGAGGATGTGCCGCTGATCGGATTCGGCAACCTCAACCCCACCCAATTCCAGCGTTCGGTTCGGATCGAACGGAATCGTCTTGGTCGCCAGCGGTGGAGTTCCGACTCGAACGACGGTGGAGGCCTCGCCGCCGCAGATGTCGAGGATCAACCCGGTGAGGATGGCGAGACCATCATCAAGAAAGGCCGGATCGACACCACGCTCGAACCGCGTACGCGCATCACTGGTGAGCCCCAGCCTTTGCCCGGTAAGCGCAATGCGCTCCGGCGTGAAATAGGCAACCTCAAGCAGGACGTCAGTTGTTCCTTCAGTCACCCCGCTATGCTCGCCGCCCATGATCCCGGCGATGTCGTGAACCTGCCGTTCATCGGCGATCACGGTCATCGACGGGTCGAGCGCATAGTCCTTGCCGTTGAGAGCGACGACCGTCTCGCCGTTCCGGGCACGACGAGCAACCACCGCGCCCGACAGCTCGGCGAGGTCATACGCATGGCTTGGCCGGCCATGGTCCAGCATCACATAGTTGGTGATGTCGACCAGCGCGGAGATCGAACGCTGCCCGACGGCTTGCAGCCGCCGCTGCAGCCACTGCGGCGAGGGTCCGTTGCGGACGCCGCGAAGCGTCCGACCGAAAAATGCGGGGCAGCCTTCCGGGTCGTCGGTACGGATCTCGACCGGACAGTCGAACGCGCCTTCGATTTCCCGCACGGGCAGCGGCTTGAGCACTCCCAACCCCGCAGCCGCAAGGTCGCGAGCGATCCCGCGCACTCCCATGCAATCCTGGCGATTGGGAGTGATCGCGACATCGAACAGCGGATCATCAAGGCCGGCCCAACCGACATAATCGCGCCCGACCGGCGCGTCGGCCGGCAGCTCAATGATCCCGTCATGGTCGTCGCCAAGCTGGAGTTCGCGAGACGAGCACATCATCCCATTGGACTCGACGCCGCGGATCGTCGCCTGCTTGAGGGTAAAGTCGCTTCCCGGAACGTAGGTGCCTGGGCCGCCGAACACGCCGACCAGCCCGGCTCGCGCATTCGGTGCTCCGCAAACCACCTGCAAAGGCGCCCCATCGCCTACGTCCACCGTCAGCACCTGCAGCTTGTCGGCCTGCGGATGCGGTGCAGCGGTCAGGACTTTGGCGATTCGGAAGGGCTTCAGCAGCTCGGCCGGGTTGGCGACCCCCTCCACCTCGATGCCGATCGACGTCAACGTCTCGGCGATGGTCCCCGCGTCGGCGGAGGTCTCGAGATGATCCTTGAGCCATGAAAGGCTGAACTTCATGCGCCCACACCCCCACTGAGGGTCGGCACGTCGAGGAATGAAAACCCGTAATGCTTGAGCCAGCGAAGATCGCCGTCGAAGAAGGCGCGCAGGTCGCTCATCCCATATTTCAGCATCGCTAGTCGGTCGACGCCGGTGCCAAAGGCAAACCCCTGCCATTCATCGGGGTCGAGGCCGCAATTCGCGATGACCCGCGGGTGAACCATGCCCGCGCCGAGAACCTCCATCCAGCCTTGTGAGCCGCCGACCGTGCGTTGGCCTTTCTCGATCGACCAACCGGCATCGACCTCGGCTGACGGCTCGGTGAACGGAAAGTAGGACGGCCGCAGACGTAGAACGATATCGTCGCGCTCGAAAAAGGCCTTGAGGAACGTCTCAAGCGTCCATTTGAGATGACCCATGTGGATGTGCCGGTCGATGACCAGCCCTTCCACCTGGTGGAACATGGGCGTGTGCGTTGCATCGCTGTCCGAGCGGTAGACGCGACCAGGCGCGATCACGCGAAGCGGCGGCTGCTGGCTCATCATCGTCCGGATCTGCACCGGTGAGGTATGCGTGCGCAGGACCATCGGCCGCTCATGCTCGCCCGACAGGTAGAAGGTGTCGTGCATCGCCCGGGCCGGATGGCTTTCCGGGATATTGAGCGCGGTGAAATTGTGCCAGTCGTCCTCGATCTCGGGCCCTTCCGCGACCGCGAAGCCAAGATCCGCGAAGATCTCCGCCAGCTCGTCCATCACTTGGCTGACGGGATGGATCGACCCTTTGGGCGAGGTAACTTCGGGCAGGGAGAGATCGAGCCGTTCGGTGGCAAGGCGGCGCTCCATCTCTTCTGTCTCAAGCGCATCCTTGCGCTCGGCGATGGCCGTGGTGATCGCTTCGCGCAGCGCATGGATCTTGGGCGCTTCCGCGGCGCGGGTATCCGGGTCCATGCCGCCCAGCGACTTCAGCAGCGCGGTGATGCTTCCTGATTTGCCAAGTGCGGTCACCCGCAGCTGATCGAGCGCGGGCAGATCAGGCGCTTCCCGGATTTGATGCAAGAGTTCGTCGGACATGGAAGCGGCGCTCTAGCAACGAAAAGGGCGCCGCAGCAACGCCGCGACGCCCTCGATGACTTGGCCGAGGCGGAGCTTAGGCGGCCTTTTGCTCAATGCGCTCTTCGCCTGGGCAATGATTGCGCTGAACGCTTCGCCTTCGTGCATCGCGATGTCGGCCAGAACCTTCCGGTCCAGGTCGATGTTCGCGAGCTTGAGCGCGTGGATGAACTGGCCGTAGGTTAGGCCTTCCGCGCGAACCGCAGCATTGATCCGCTGGATCCACAGAGCGCGGAAGTTCCGCTTCTTCACCTTGCGGTCGCGGTAGGCGTACTGGCCGGCCTTCTCGACCGCCTGGCGGGCGATCCGGATCGTGTTCTTGC